>JBDTTW010000116.1:0-2702 GCA_039930405.1 bacterium | reverse complement strand
ACTTAAACGGCAATAACTTCAAGTTCAGGATCGATCTCCTGCTTGAGCATTCCCTCGATCGCCATCAGCGTACCGGTGAGCGAGCTGGGACAACTGCCGCACGCGCCCTGATAACGAATGCTGAGCGTGTGTTCCTTAAGACCAAGCACCTCAAGATAGCCGCCATCTCCCATCAGTGCCGGTCTGACTTTCTCGTCCAAAATTTCGTTGATCTTAAGTAACCTTGGATCATCGCTGGTAACTGCGGCAATCGCACCGCCGACAGCAGCGGCTGCGGCTGCGGGTGAATTCACAGCTTCAGCAGCGCGAATGGGAACCGCCAGAATGGGCAGCAGATCATCCCAGTCACCTTCGTCGTCTTTTTCAATCGTGATCATGCGGTCCATGTAGAAGACGGAAACCACATGATCGATGGCGAACAACGATTTCGCCAAGCTGTCGTCCTGCCCTTGATCCGCCGAACTATACGAGCGCGCCGTGCCGTTCGAGACCGGCTCGCGCAAAATGAATTTGACGGCGTTCGGATTAGGAGTCTCTTCGATATCGCTAATTTTTGGCATTGCTAAATCTCCGCTTGCTTATGACTCAGGTCAAATAATCGCTGCAACTTTGGATGTGTAAGCATTATAACGGGTTTGCGCGGCGAGCGCAGGTAGGCAGGCGCGAGGGGCGACATTTGGCGGACAAAAACCGTGTAAAACTATGGTTGTATTATGGTGCAAAAATGTTGCCAAAGGTGGCAGGCGGGCATATACTCCGTGCCCTCACTTGCCCCCCCTTTCAACTAAGGTGAGCCAAGTCGAGATGGAGGCAGCGCGATTGCGAGGGTCGTTCTGCCTCCGCTTTTTTGTCTTGGTCAGTGGCCAGTAGTCAGTTGTCAGTTGTATTCGACCAGCCTCCTTGTTACCTTTTTCAATCAAGCTTAAGCAACTAAGAATGAATAACTGACAACGGACTACGGACAACTGACTCCTGACCAGCAATGAACATCGGCATCACGGTTTATCCCACCTACGGTGGCAGCGGCATTGTCGGCTCTGAGCTGGGCAAGGAACTGGCAGAACGCGGGCACACGGTCCATTTCATATCCTCCTCACTACCAACACGATTAACTGAACTGAACGAGCGCGTGCGTTTCCATGAAGTGGAGATGATGTCGTACCCGTTGTTCGAACACCAGCCTTACACGCTGGCGCTGGCAACCAAGATGGCAACGGTCGCCGAGACTGAGAATCTGGATCTGCTGCACGTTCACTACGCCATTCCACATTCCATCAGCGCCATCCTCGCGCGCGAGTCGCTTAAGCCAAAGCGGCGGCTTCCGGTTATCACCACGCTGCATGGCACCGACATCACGCTGGTCGGCGCCGATCGTTCCTATTTGCCAATTACGCGTTACGGCATTGTGCAATCGGATGGCGTGACCGCGATCTCCCATTACCTGAAAGCGGCAACCACGGAAATTTTTCAGTTTGACGATATCGAGGTCATTCCGAATTTCATTTGCCAGTCGGAATACGCACGACATCCAGTCACCGAGCTGCGCGCGGCGCTGAGCCCGGCTGGCGAACCGCTGCTGGTTCATGTTTCAAACTTTCGTCCGGTCAAGCGTCCCGTCGATTGTGTCGAGATACTGGCGCGCGTGCTCGCGAAGGGAGTTGCGGCTCGACTCGTAATGGTGGGAGATGGCAGCGAGCGAACCAGCGTCGAGCACCGGGCGCGCTGCCTCAAGGTTTCCGATCAATGTGTTTTTGTCGGCAAGCAACCCAAGATCGTTGACTACCTATCAGCCGCCGATGTCTTGTTGTTGCCCTCGGAACAGGAGTCGTTTGGTCTGGCGGCACTGGAAGCGATGGCCTGCGAAGTCCCGGTCATAGCCTCACGTGTCGGCGGCATCCCGGAAGTCATCGATGATGGCGAGACCGGATTCCTCAGCGAAGTTGGCGACGTGGAAAAGATGGCAAATGACGCCGCCCAATTATTAGCTGACCCTGAGTTGCGCCGCGCTATGGGCCAACGCGCGCGCGAATCGGCAGTTTCGCGTTACCGCACCGACATCGTGATCCCGCGCTACATCGAGTTTTATCAGCGTGTTCTCGCGAAATAGACACCCGACACCCGTCCCCATGTCATCCATCGTTATCGGCACCGCCGGCCACATCGATCACGGCAAAAGTTCTCTGGTCCAGGCCCTTACCGGAAAGAATCCTGATCGGCTTCCCGAAGAAAAACGGCGCGGCATCACTATCGATTTGGGTTTTGCCGACCTTGAGCTTGGCGACCTGCGTGTAGGCTTCGTCGATGTTCCGGGACATGAGCGCTTTGTAAAGAACATGCTGGCTGGCGCGCACGGCATTGACGCCGTCGCGCTCGTAATCGCGGCGGACGAAGGCGTCATGCCGCAAACGCGGGAGCATTTCGATATCTGCCGGCTGCTCGGCGTAGTTAATGGACTAATCGTCCTCACCAAGACGGATCTGGTCGAGGACGAAATGCTCTCGTTGGTGCGGGCCGAAGCGACTGACCTGGTTGCTGGTTCGTTTCTGGAAAACGCGCCGATCATCGCGGTAAGTGCGAAGACCGGCGCCGGCCTTGAAGAATTGCGCGCGACGTTGCGCCAGGTTGCGGCCGAAACACCGGCGCGCTCGGCTGACTTCGTTACGCGCCTGCCCATCGATCGCGTCTTCACAATGAAAGGGTTC
>JBDTTW010000115.1:0-3263 GCA_039930405.1 bacterium | reverse complement strand
CTTGCGGGCCAACTGTCGCGGCATCGAGGAAATAGCTGTAGAAATTCACCTGAACTACTCCGCCGTTTTTTGCAATACGCCGCAGCAGATCGTCAGGGATATTGCGCGGCACGTTGCTAAGGGCGCGCGCCGAAGAATGCGAGGCGATGATCGGCGCCTGGGAAACGTCGAGCGCATCACTCATCGTTTCGTCGGAGACATGAGAAACATCGACCAGCATTCCCAAACGGTTCATCTCGCGCACGACGTCTTTACCAAACTCGGTCAGGCCGTGATGCGTTTTCTCGCCGCGCGCGGCATCGGCCCAATCGTTTGTGTTATTCCAGGTGAGCGTCATGTAGCGCACGCCAAGCCGGTGAAACTCACGCAGGGTCGCCAGCGAGTTCTCGATTGCGTGTCCGCCTTCGATGCCCATCAGCGCGGCAATCTTTTTTTGCTTCTTGGCGCGACGAATGTCCGCGGCAGAAGTTGCCAACATCAGCTCATGCGGATGTCGCTCGACGGCACGATAAACCGAATCGATCATGTCGAGTGTGCGTCGCGCGGCGCCGCCATGTTCGACATACCAGGGCCGAATGTAGAGCGAAAAGAATTCGGCCGTCAGGCCTCCCTGCTTCATGCGTTCAATGCTGGCGCGATAAGGAACCGGCGGCGTCCCGCTAAGGTCGTAGTCATCATTCGTCATCGGCGTCGTCACATCGTTGTGCGTGTCGATGACAATCGCGCGGCGGTGGATTGCGAGCGCTTTTTGCCAGAGCTTTTCGTCGCGCGGTTGTTGGGCGGGAACTGGCAAGGCTCCGATTAGGATGAAAAAGGTTAGGCGGATCCAACCACGAATTGTCATTTGACGGTCCTTAAAAAGGGCTTTCGCTCGGGAGGAGCGAGATGTTTATAGCACGCCGGGGTCGCGACCAGAACGGCTGTGCCGTCTGATGTGCGGAAGGTCTACGACCTTCCGATAGCTGGAAATAATATCTTCGCGAGACTATACCTCGCGCCGGAGGCGTAGCCTCAATAGGAATACAAACTCTCGGAAGGCCATAGGCCTTCCGCACATCAGGCGGCAGAGCCGTTTGAGCGAGTGTGGCGTGCCACATTCACGCCAACCAGGTTTCACGTTATGATCCTGCGCAATGTCCATCCTGATCGCCGAAGACAACGTGGCCCAACGCCATTACCTGAAAGAAATTCTCGAAAAAGAATTTCCCGCGCACGCGCCGGTGGTTGAAGCTGCCGATGGCGAAGAGACAGTCAAGCTGGCGCTGGAGGGTAAGCCGGAACTTTGCATCCTCGACATTCAAATGCCCAAGCTGTCCGGCGTTAAGGCCGCGCGCGCAATCTGGCGCGACTTCCCGACCGCGCGCATCATTTTCTGGACGCAGTTTCCTCACGAAATCTACATCAACGAAATTCGCAAGATCGTTAAGTCAGTCGATCCGCCGCCGGCGTACGGCTTCATTCATAAAAACAATCCGGAGTCGCGCTTCCTGCGCTTCGTTGCGGCCGTGCTCGAAGACGGCGCTGACATGATCGATCCGGCGTTCAAAGACTCTTTCAAGCGACCGCTGCTGACGGAGTTTGAATCCGAAGCGCTTTATTATCTCGCGCTCGGCTTATCGAATTGGGCCATTGCGCGCAAATGCTGCTTAAGTCTGCGCGGCGTCGAAAGCCGACTCGCCACTCTTTATGAAAAGCTTTTCATGTCGCTTGCCGAAGGCACCGAGCACGAAGCTTATGAAAAGCTCGCCTACAATGTGCGCACGCGCGCCTTTTTCGAAGCTCTGCGCCGCGGCTTGCTGAATAATGATGAACTGGAAAAAGCCGCGCAGGAATTAGAAGCATGGATCGAGCGCGATCAAAAGAAATTTACCGAAGAGCAGAAGCGCGAAGAGGCGAAAACGCGAAAACGTTAATGTTTGCTCAACGCTCATTGTTCGTTGTCGTCCTGCTCTCCGCCTTCTGCGTACTGCCTGCTGCCTTCTCTTCAACCCAAAACGAAACAGGGCAAACACAACCCTCGCCTTCTCCTTCTTCTTCTCCTTCTCCCTCGCCATCGCCATTGCCTTCGCCGACCGCGACGCCGTTAACGGGTCTGCATCAATGGGGGGCGGTGACGCTGTTTCATGGTTTGCCATCTGATCGCGTACGCGCAATCTCGCAAGGCCTCGACGGCATGATGTGGTTCGGTACTGAAGCGGGCCTGGCCCGGTTCGATGGTCGCCGCATGCAAACGATCACCGACCCGCAAATGCCTCAAGGCCGCGTGCTCTCTCTCTTGACTGATGCGAGCGGCGCGCTCTGGGTGGGAACCGACAACGGCGCGGCGCGCATCCTGAACGGCAAAGTCGACGCGGTGAAAGAGCTTCAGGGCCAGACCATCAACGCGATCATCGAACCGGAAGCTGGACGGCTGTTAATGGCGAGCGAACAAGGCATGGTCTATGAATGCCGCACCAACGGCTCATTTCAGATCAAACAACTTCTGGACAAGCCGCTGGCAAGTGCCGACCGAGACCATCCCGGCGCTTTGCCACTAACCAGTCTCACGATTGCCAACAACAAGCTGTTGGTCGGTTCGCTGAGCCGTGGCTTACTGGCGATTGAAAACAATTCGACGGTAGAAATGCAGGCGCGCCGGCCGGCTTTTTTTGTGCGCGCGCTGGCGACCGATGCGCGCGGCCAGTTGTGGGTCGGGACCAAAAGCCGCAAAGACCAGCAGGCCTTGTATTCAGCGGATGGCTTTTCAGAGATTGCCAGCGCCGATACGGTTACGGGAACAGTAGTCGCATTGCGTCCGGGCCGCGCCGACGACATGTGGGTTGGCACCGACGGTCGCGGCGTTTTCTATTTTCCCGCTTCCAGGAAAAGTGTGAACTTGACGTTCGACGGCACCGAAGGCGGGCTGCGTTCCGATCACATTTTTTCGATCTTTGTTGATCGTGAAGATGTCGTTTGGTTTGGCACCGATCGCGGCGTCAGTCGTTACGATCCGAACTCTCCCCGAGTTGAAAATATCGGCGACAACGCCGAGAGCAATTTTGTGCGGACGTTGTATCAAGCGTCGAGCGGTCACGTTTTGGCCGGCACAAATCGCGGCTTGTTTGTTTACGATACCAAGGCCGCGCGTTGGCATTCCATCAGCGACCTCTCGCGCAACATTATTTATTGCATCGCCGAAGACGACGCCGGCAGATTGCTAATCGGCTCCGCGGCGGGATTCTTCGTCGGCCCAAAACTCACCCGCGACCTGCAATTGGAAACGC
>JBDTTW010000114.1:0-8453 GCA_039930405.1 bacterium | reverse complement strand
TGTCGTTGATCATGCTCGACCTCGATCACTTCAAGTACATCAACGATCAAGCCGGACATGAAGCGGGCGACGAAGCTCTTTGCATGTTGGCGGATAACTTGCGCGCTGAGTTGCGCGCTGTCGACACTGCAGCCCGTTTCGGCGGGGATGAGTTTGTAATAATTCTGCCCCAGGCAAATGCCGAGGGGGCGATGCTGGTCGCCGAACGCCTGCGCCTGCGCATCGAACAGATGGAAGTCCCGGGCTTTGGTCGGGCGACAGCTTCGTTTGGCGTTGCCAGCTTTCCCTCGCATGCCTCCTCCCGCGACACCCTGGTCGTGGCCGCTGATCGCGCGCTTTACAACTCCAAGCGCGCAGGCCGCAATCGCGTCAGTTTGCCTGAGGAAGAAACGCCTGAAACCTTCGCTCCCGCCGAACACGCCGGGGTAGATTTTGACTCGACCGATGCACTGCAGCGCCTTTGATGGTTCACAAAGCTCCTCCCGATTTCCTCTAAATCCAAGCTTCCCTTCTGGCGTCCAGCCGCAAAATCGCGCATCATAACCTTTCGCTTTTATAGCCAGGGTTTATTGATTCGCGAATTTTTTTGCGCATGGACGATCTACGAAAATTCGGTCGCTATTTTCTTCCTTATAAACTTTCCCTGACCATCGGGATTGTCTGCATTCTCGCGAGCGTCATCTTTAACCTTTACATTCCGTTGATTGTGGGCCAGGCCGTCGATGCCAACTGGGCGCAAGTTTCCTGGTCGCGACTGACTGTCTCGGCCGCCAAGGTATTGGGCTTCAGCATACTCAGCGGCACTTTTCTCTTTCTGCAACGGCGCATCCTGATCGGCATGTCCCGCAAAGTTGAATACGACGTGCGTCGAGATTTCTATGCACACCTCGTCGATCAACCACAATCATTTTTTCAGGAGCATCGCATCGGTGATCTGATGGCCCGGGCCACGAACGATCTGGCCGCAGTCAGGCAATTGGCCGGACCAATGATCATGTATACGCTGCAGACCGTGTTCGTCGTGGTCATCGTGATGCCGTTGATGTTTATGATCAACTCGCACCTCACCTTGCTGTTATTGGTGACGATGCCCCTGGTGTCGTTGACGGTAAAGTTTTTCGGCCAGCAGGTTCATATTCGCTTTGAAAAGATTCAGGAGTTCTTTTCGCAAATCACGGCGCGGGCGCAGGAAAACTTTACTGGGGTGCGCGTGGTACGAGCTTACGCGCAAGAGGGCGCGGAGATTGCGGCGTTCAATGAATTGAATCGCCAATACGCAGAAAAGAATCTGAGCCTGGTCAGGATCGACGCCTTGATGCGACCGCTGATGACGTTTTTTATCGGCATGGGTTCAGTACTCATCATTTGGGTCGGCGTACCGGCGGCAATTCGCGGCGAGATCAGTGTGGGCCAGTTCACAGTCTTCAATATGTATTTATTCCGTTTGATCTGGCCGTTGATTGCGCTCGGTTACGTCGTCAACCTTTATCAGCGTGGCACTGCCAGCCTTAAGCGAATGAATTCCATCTTCGCCGTCAAGCCCGCGATAGCCGACTCCCCCAACGCCACTGAGCAAACGCCCGCCAACGGTGAAATTGAGTTTTGCAATCTGACTTTTGCTCATAAGCCAAACAGCGAGCCAGTGCTGCGCGACATCAACCTGCGCATCACGCCCGGACAAACCGTAGCTTTTGTCGGCCGCACCGGCAGCGGAAAATCGACATTGGTGAACTTAATACCGCGACTCGCCGAAGCGCCGGCCGGCTCGGTGCTAATCGACGGTATCTCGGTGCGCGATTTTCGCCTGGCAAAGTTGCGTGCCAGCATCGGTTATGTCCCGCAGGAAACTTTTTTGTTCAGCGAAACACTAGCCGAAAACATTGCGTTCGGGGTTGAGCATGCCGAACGTCGCCAGATCGAGTGGGCCGCTGACGTTGCCGGTCTAATGGACGACGTGGCCGGTTTTCCCGACGGTTTTGAAACCCTGGTGGGCGAACGTGGGCTGACGCTTTCCGGCGGCCAAAAACAACGCACCGCGATTGCACGCGCGATCCTGCGCGAACCCAAGATTCTAATTCTGGACGACGCGCTGTCTTCCGTCGATACCTACACCGAAGAGCAAATCCTGGGAAAACTTCGCGGCGTGATGCGCGGGCGCACTAGCCTGATCGTCTCACATCGCATTTCTACCGTGCGCGATGCGGATTTAATTTGTGTGCTCGATGAAGGCCGCATCGTCGAACGCGGCACGCATGATGAACTGTTGGCACGCGGCGGCGAGTATGCAGCATTGCATGAGCGGCAGTTACTTGAAGAGGAGTTGGCGGCGACTTCGTGATTGATCTAAAAGACAAGTGAAAACAATGGAAGCTGACTTCAACAAGAGATACCAAACACTGCTGGTGTTGTGGTTCGGTTTACTCATGAGCGTAGTGATGTACTTCATCTTCTCCATCGTCGCGCCAGCCATTAACGACCAGCCAGGCACTCAACCCAACTCAATTTTGGTTATCACCCTGATGGTGCTGGGATTCCTGCTCGTCATGGTTTCATTTCCCGTTAAGAGCAAGCTGCTGAGGCGTTCGGTTGAAAAGCAGGACCTCAAACTGGTACAGCAAAGTTTGGTGATCGCCTGCGCCATTTGCGAAATCAGCGCGCTGCTCGGATTGCTGGAACGATTTCTCATTGGCTATCGCTATTCCTACCTCCTGTTTCTGTTTTCTGCCGTGGGTATCGCGTTGCATTTCCCGCGGCGCACTCAATTGCAGAATGCGGGTTATCGCAATCAGGCGCAATTGCACTAAGAACATGTCAACGGCAGCAAAACAATTTCACGAAGAAGAAGCCATCGGCAAAACGTACGACTTTCAGGTCGCGCGTCGCTTGCTGCGTTACCTGCGTCCCTACATCAAACCGTTAAGCATTGCGCTGTTGCTCACCTTCATGCTGAACCTGTTGGGAATTCTCCAACCCAAGTTCACTCAATACGCGATCGATTGGCACATCCTGCCCCGCAGGTTAGCGGGACTGGAATTACTGGTGGGGCTTTTCGTTGGCGTCCAGTTGCTGCGGCTGGTGTTCTCGTATTTCCAGTCGGTGATGCTGAACACGGTGGGCCAATACGTGATGTTTGATATGCGACGCGAGCTTTACGATAAGCTGCAACATCAGGAGGTGGCCCACTACGATCGCAATCCCGTCGGCCGCATCATGACGCGGCTCACCAGTGACGTCGATTCACTCAACGAATTGTTTACCGCCGGCATCACTGATCTGCTGGGTGACCTGGTCATGATTGTCGCCATCATTAGCGTGATGCTTTGGATGGACGTGCGCCTGACGCTGGTTACTTTATTGACGGTTCCTCTGTTGTGGGCCGCGACGACCTGGTTTCGCAAAGGCGCGCGCAAAGGTTATGACATGGTGCGCACCCGCATCGCCCGCATCAATGCTTTTCTTCAAGAGCACTTCGCCGGTGCGCAGACAGTGCAGATTTTCAATGCGGAAACGAAATCGCTGCATAAGTTTGAAGAGATCAATGCGAACTATCGCAAGGCAAACATCGATACGATTTTTTACTATGCGGTCTTTTTCCCGCTGGTCGACTTCATTGGCGCCGTCGGTATTGCCTTAATCATCTGGTACGGCGGCTCTCGCGTGATGAGCAACACGCCGACGCACACGGTGCTGACGTTGGGCGCGTTAGTGGCATTCATTCAGTATTCAAGTTTCTTGTTTCAGCCAATTCGCGACATTTCAGACAAGTACAACGTGCTGCAGGCCGCTGTCGTCGCCTCGCATCGAATTTTTCGCACGCTCGATTTGCCGATTGCCATCACGTCGCCGGCGCAACCTTCAAAGTCAGGACGCGTCACCGGACACATTGAGTTTGAAAATGTCTGGTTCGCCTATAAAGACGACAACTGGGTGCTGAAGGACGTTTCCTTCAAAGTCGAACGCGGCCAATCGATCGCGCTGGTGGGTCACACGGGTTCCGGCAAGACGACCATTACAAATTTGCTGATGCGTTTCTATGATGTGCAGCGCGGCAGAATTCTGCTCGACGGTGTGGATCTGCGCGAGTGGGACCTGCAATCACTGCGCGAGAATTTCGCCGTCGTGCTTCAGGATATTTTCCTTTTCAGCGGCACAGTCGCCGGCAACATTCGACTCGGCCGCGCAGACATTTCCGACGAGCGCGTGCGCTGGGCCGCCGGCGAAGTGCGCGCTGAGCCTTTCATCATGCGGCTGAAAGACAATTACGAGTCGGAAGTGAAAGAGCGCGGCGCCGGGCTCTCGGTGGGGCAGAAGCAATTAATTTCGTTTGCGCGGGCGCTGGCGTTTGATCCGGCAATCCTGATTCTGGACGAAGCAACCAGTTCCATCGACACGGAAACGGAACAGCTAATTCAGCAAGCCATCGAGCGCGTGATGCGCACCCGGACTTCAATCGTAGTGGCGCACCGGCTTTCAACCATTCAACGCGCGGAACAAATCATCGTCCTGCACCACGGCGAGATTCGCGAGCAGGGCACGCATCAGGAGTTGTTGGCGCTGCGCGGGCTTTACTGGCGACTCTACAAACTGCAGTACGCCGACGGCGCGCGCGCCGAAAACCGTGCCTTGCCGGATGGAGACGAAGCAAATATTCGTCCCGCAGGTCAAATGCAGTTTAGCGAATAGCGCGTAAAGCAAACTGCTTAGTTTCCGCTAGCGGGTTAGCACGCAACTTGAATCCAAACGACCAACGCAAACTAACAGTTTGCTTTACGTATGACGCGACCACGAGGAAACCCAATGAATCCGAGATTCGTAACGCCTTTTTCTGCAGTGTTATCACTTCTTATCGTCGCGACAAGCGCCGCAATTAGCGCGTCGCAAACGCAGCACACCCGACTGCGTTTTGCAATTTCGTATCCCGCAACCAGGAACAACACGCCGCTTGACGGTCGCATGTTGCTGCTCGTCTCAAAAGACAATGCCAAAGAGCCGCGCTTTCAAATCACCGAAGACTTGAACACGCAACAGGTTTTTGGTGTCGATGTCGGGGCGCTCAAGCCCGGCCAGGAAGTGATGGTTGATGCGAACGCGTATGGTTATCCGTTGCGCTCGCTCGCGGATTTGCCGGCAGGCGATTACTGGATTCAGGCGTTGCTGCATCGTTATGAAACTTTCCATCGGGCGGATGGCCACACCGTAAAGTTACCGATGGACCGCGGCGAAGGCCAACAATGGAACAGTGCGCCGGGCAATCTCTACAGCACGCCGCAAAAAATCACCATCAAAGCTGCCGTTCCCGGTACCATCAAAATCAATCTCGACAAGATCATTCCGCCAATCGATCCGCCTAAAGACACGAAGTACATCAAGCATCTAAAACTTGAAAGCAAGTTGTTATCTAAATTCTGGGGCCGTCCAATGTTCCTCGGCGCGAACGTGTTGCTGCCCGAAGGATTTGCTAGTCATCCTAACGCGCACTATCCGTTGGTGATTTTTCACGGCCACTTCCCTGCCGACATCGGCGGCTTTCGCGAAACGCCGCCCGATCCAAATCTGAAACCCGATTACAGCGAACGTTTTCAGCTCGCCGGCTACAACAAGATTCAGCAGGAGTACGCTTACAAGTTTTACCAGGCGTGGACCGGCCCCAACTTTCCGCGCTTCATCGTGCTCGAGATTCAGCATGCTAATCCTTATTACGATGATTCGTACGCTGTGAACTCGGCGAACCTTGGTCCATACGGCGATGCGATCACTTACGAGCTGGTGCCGCTGGTTGAAAAAGAGTTTCGCGGCATTGGCAAAGGTTGGGCGCGTTTCATGTACGGCGGCTCGACCGGTGGTTGGGAAGCGCTCGCCGCGCAGATCTTTTATCCCGACGAATACAACGGCGCGTGGGGCGCTTGTCCAGATCCAATTGATTTCCACGCCTACACCACCGTCAATATTTATGAACACAAGAATGCGTACGTCTCGGAAGCGCCGTGGAAAACTACCTTGCGTCCCGGCAAGCGAAATTATTTGGGCGAGCTGGCCGCGACTGTCGCCGAGATGAATCAGATGGAGTTGGCGCTCGGCACTAACGGCCGTTCAGGTGGGCAGTTTGATATTTGGCAGGCGGTCTACGGGCCAGCCGGCAAAGACGGTTATCCGAAGCCCATCTGGAACAAGGCGACGGGTGAGATTGATCGTTCAGTGGCTGATTACTGGCGCGACCACTACGACCTTAACTACATCATGCGGCGCGACTGGAAAAAGTTGGGGCCAAAGCTTCAGGGCAAACTGCACATCTACGTTGGCGAGGGTGACAATTACTATCTCAACAATGCCGTCTACCTGGCTGAGAACTTTCTGAAGAGCACAAAGGATCCCAATTACGACGGCGAAATTGATTACGAACCGCGCGCGGAACATTGTTGGAATGGCGATCACACTTTGCCGAATGCAATCTCGCGCCTGCGCTATCACCAGTTTTTTGCGCCGAAGATTGTTGAAAGAATTTTGCAGAGCGCGCCGCCGGGCGCTGACTTAACCAGTTGGCGGTATTGAGGACGAAGTTCCGAGTTTCGAGTTTCGGGTTTCGAGTTGCCGGCTGATGTGAGTCGTTTTCGAGTCTCGCACTACCCTTCTCCCGTTTGATCGCCAAGACTTTGCGGCTCTGCCGCGTCCGGTGCGGGAAGGCTCTGCCTTTCCGACTAAGTCATTTAATTTCTTTTGGCGAGGCTGTGCCTCGCCAAGGCGGCGATTAATTCAGTTGCCTTCATAAATCGTTGCGCAATACGCACAATTCATTCAAGAGGAATCATCATGCCCAAAACAAGCGGAATAATGAGAAGAGTTCACTAATCGATCTTAGCGACGAAGAGCCGCTCGCCGCTTATCGCAACAGCTTTAAGCCGGGAACCGGGAACTGTAAACCGAGAAGTAAAGACTCTTTACTGTTTGCTGTTTACTGTTTGCTGTTTACTGTTTCCGGTTTCCGGTTTCCGCTTCGCTGCCCATCCCATACCGTTCACTCATGAATCATATCGTTGCGTTCTTTTTCTGAATTCACTTATTAGCGGCGTTATTCCCCAATGGAATGGTAGTTGCCAAAAGAGTCTTGCCGGAGTGTCTGGCAAACATAAATCTCCCGTTAACGCCATTATCGAAGAGGGGAATATCGATGAAAGTAAATTATCAAGGCCTCGCCACAGCAGCGCTTGCCTTCGCTGTGTTAGCCGGCGCCACCAGCGTCAGCAACGCTCAGGGTCGCGGTCGCGGACGCGGCCAGGACCAAGGTCAGCAACAAAGCCAGGAGAGCCAGGAACAAAAGGATCAACGCAAAGCCGAGCAGGAAGCGCGCCGCAACGCGGGACAACAGCAGCGCGATCAGCAACAGCAACAGCGCCAGGCTGAACAACAGCAAGCTGCCCAGCAACGTGCCGCGGAGCAGCAACAACGTGAGGCGCAACGTGCCGCTCAACAGCAATCGCAACCGAGCCAGCGCGCCGAGCAGGACCAACGTTGGCAACAAAACCGCCAGCGCGTTCAGCAGAACCAGCAGGAACAGCAGCAGCGTTGGGAACAGAACAAGCAGCGGGTTGAGCAGATCCACGAACGAAATCAAGACCGTTGGGAACAGAACAAACAGCGTGTGCAGCAGAACCAGGAACAACAGCGCGCGGAACAGCAGCGCCGTTTAGAACTGGAACGCCAACAACAGCAAAATCAAAACAACGATTGGCAGCGTCGTCAGCAGCGCGACAATCAGAACAGTGATTGGCAGCGACGCCAGCGTGAACAGCAACAGCAGGAAATTTGGCGTCGTCAACAATCAACGGGTGTTTATTCTGATCGCAACAGCAACCAGCAGCGCGATTGGCGCCGCTATCAGGAACAACGCGCGAGCCAATATCGTCAGGAACAGTATCGTCAACAGAGCTGGGTGTTGCAGCAGCAGCGCTTGCTCGAACAGCAACGACGCCGCGCGCAGCTGGCTTATCAGCAGCGCTATCTACAGCGCATCAGACAGGATCAATTGCGTCTGCAAAACTGGCAGTACAACGACTATGGTCCAAACAACTATCGCTACAATCGCGGCGGCAGTTATTACGAAACCAACCGTTATGGCGCGCAGATGCTGCAACAGGCAGTGAACAGCGGCTATGCCGAAGGTTTCCAGGCCGGCCAGGCCGACCGCCAGGATGGTTGGAACTTTAGCCCGCAGGACGCCATCGGTTACGAAGACGCCAGCTATGGTTACAACGCCTATTACGTGGATGTGAATGAGTACCAGTACTACTTCCGCGAAGGCTTCAACCGTGGATATGAGGATGGCTACTACAGCCGCTCGCAGTACGGCCGTTATTCCAACGGCACGGGCAACATCCTGAGCACAATTCTGCAGACGATCTTAAATCTGCAGTTGGTGAATTAACGATACTCACTTCGGTGAGCACCAAAGGCGCCCA
>JBDTTW010000113.1:0-3461 GCA_039930405.1 bacterium | reverse complement strand
GACGACAGCGGCAGCATGCAACTGGTACTGCATTCACCGTTTGGCAGCCGGCTAAATCGCGCCTGGGGTTTGGCGTTACGCAAACGTTTCTGCCGCAAGTTCAATTTTGAATTGCAGGCCGCAGCCACTGAAGACGCAATTGTGCTGTCGCTTGGTCCAACGCACAGCTTCCCGCTCGACGAAGTTTTTCATTACCTGAACTCTAAAACCGTCCGCACGCTTTTATGCCAGGCGCTGCTCGATGCGCCAATGTGGAATATTCGCTGGCGCTGGAACGTGACACGTTCGCTGGCTGTCCTGCGGCGGCGCGGCGGCAAGAAGATTCCCGCGCAACTGCAGCGCATGGACGCTGAAGATTTGCTGACTGCGATCTTCCCCGATCAACTTGCCTGTCAGGAAAATCTCGGCGGCGGCGAGCGCGAAATCCCCTCGCATCCGCTGGTGGACCAGACTGTCAAAGATTGTTTGGAAGAGGCGATGGACATCGACGGTCTGGAACAACTGCTGACTGCGATTGAACGTAACGAGAAAAATCTTTTCGCGCGCGATGTGATTGAAGCGTCGCCGCTGGCCCAGGAAATATTGAATGCCCGGCCTTATGCCTTTCTCGACGACGCGCCATTGGAAGAGCGGCGCACCCGCGCGGTCTATCAGCGTCGCTGGCTGGATCCGCAAACCGCCTCCGACATGGGCAAGCTTGATCAGGGCGCAATCGATCGCGTGCGCGATGAAGCCTGGCCGCGGGTTGAAAATGCAGATGAGTTACACGACGCACTGGTTGAGCTGGGATTCATCACTTCGGAAGAAGGCGCAGAGTGGCAACAGTTTCTGGGAGAGCTGCAAAACGATAAGCGGGCGGCTGTTCTTCAAGTTAATGCTGAGACCGCCGTCCCAGGAACAGGCAGGAATGCCTGTCCTACACTTTGGATCGCGGCTGAACGGCTACCACAGTTCGAAGTTGTCTATCCTTCGCTGAAACTTGACCCACAAATAAACGCGCCGGCCAGTTTCACCAAACAATGGGCGTTTGAAGAAGCGTTGGTCGAACTCTTGCGCGGTCGTTTGGAAGGTCTTGGCCCAGTGACGGTGCAAAGTTTGTCCGAGTCTTCCGGGCTTAACACAAACGAGATCGAAAGCGGCTTGTTGCGCTTGGAAGCCGAAGGTTTCGTCATTCGTGGCAAGTTTTCGCCCGGCGCAACTGAGACCGAATGGTGCGCGCGCCGTCTGCTGGCTCGCATTCACAGTTACACCTTGAATCGTCTGCGACAGGAGATCGAGCCCGTCGCCACTTCGGATTTCATCCGCTTCCTGTTGGCCTGGCAGAAAGTCGCGCCGGACCACCAGCTGGAGGGCCCCGAAAGTTTGCGCGCGATTATCGAGCAGCTCGAAGGTTTTGAAACGCCCGCAGCCTCGTGGGAAGGTGAGCTGTTGCCAAGTCGTTTGGCTGGATACGAACCAGCCTGGTTGGATGCGTTGTGTTTGTCCGGTGAATTGGTTTGGGCAAGGTTGACGCCACCAGCAACGGCTTCGGCGTCGCTGCGCGCGGCCGCTGCCGAGAATGGAGGCGAGCGGGCCCGCGGCGCAGCTCCGGTGCGCAACACACCCATCGCCTTGCTGCGGCGCAAGAACTTCGCGCTCTGGAATTCAGTTTTCCCGCAACCTTCGTTAACCGAGTTGGAGTTCTCAACCACTACGCAAACAGTCCAGGATTATTTAACGACACGCGGCGCTTCGTTTTTTACGGACATTGTTGCAGGCACAAAACTCCTGCGCGCGCAGGTTGAGGAATCGTTAGCCGAACTGGTGGCTAACGGCCTGGTCGTTTCCGACAGCTTTGCGGGATTGCGCGCGTTGTTGACGCCCGCTAGTCGCAAGACGCAAGCAGCCGCCAAACGAAAACATCGCCAGCCGGTTTATGAAATGTCGAGCGCGGGCAGGTGGTCCATTTTGCAGCGCGAGCCTGATAAGCCTGCCTCCGACAAAACTAAGTTTGCCGAACAACCGGCCGCGGACACTGTCGAAGAGATCGCGCGCATTTTGCTCAAGCGTTACGGCGTCGTCTTCAAGCGTCTGTTGGAACGCGAAGGCATTAGTCTTCCCTGGCGCGTGTTGTTGCGCATGTACCACCGGCTCGAAGCGCGGGGTGAAATTCGTGGCGGCCGTTTTGTTGCAGGAATTTCCGGCGAGCAGTTTGCGCTGCCTGAAGCTGTCGGGATGTTAAGAGCAATTCGTCGCGCCGGCACCGGAACAGTAGATTTTGGCTTCCGCTCACCGGGCCAGCTCCAGGAGTCTTCGTTGGCGGTCGGCTTGCCCGCCTCAGACGCGACTCAGGAAAGTCTGATCTCAATCAGCGCCGCCGATCCCTTGAACCTGGTGGGCATCATCACGCCCGGCGGACGCATTACCGCGTACACTTCAAATCGCATCCTCTATCGCAATGGCGAACCGGTCGCGGTGCTGGAAGGCGGCGAGCCGCGCTTCCTCGTTGAATTGAGTCGCGCAATGGAATGGAAAGCAAAGGCAGCGCTGGTGCGCAAAGCCACGCCACCGCAGCTTCGTTCATACCTAAGGCGACCAGCCTAATTCCTCGGCGCCTCATCCTCGGCCATGCAGCGTTTCCCTGACTTTATACCGGACTGAGCATCACGATCTCGGCGCGCTCGCGGGCGTTGTCGAGGAAAGCGTCCGTGTCGGTTTCAATTTTTGCTTCGGTCAGCGTTTTTTCTATAGCCGGACTTGCCTGTTCCAGAGTGGGCACGATCTGGCCGGGAGCGCGACCGCGCAATCGCGGCACGTAAACGTCGCGATAGTAGTCGGCGATTTCGTTTTGGGTGATAACGACGAAGTTGCGAAAACGAAAGTCCAAATACTTCTCGATCTTTACGCGTTGCTCGATGATCTCGTTCAGCTTCTCCGCCGTTAAGCCCACACTCTGCAAACGCGATTGAAACTCAGCCTGCGAAGGAAACGCTTTTGCCAGCTCGTCGCGCGCCGCGGCGATTTCTTCGGTCGTCGGTGCAATTGAAGGAAGCTTTTCTGCTTCCTGAAGAATCAGCCGCTGATCGATGATCAAGCCGAGCGTGCGATTCAATTCATCCGACGAGGGATTGACCAGCACCGTGCCCGGCTGCAATGCCACCTGCCAAAGCAGGTCGGAATAAGTTATCAAACAAACCTGACAGCGGGTCTGACCGGCAGCGTTAACGGTGGCGACCATCTTGTCGACGACCTGCTGGGCCTGCGCGGCGCCAGTGAGCAGCAAGAACAACGCCAGCAGTCGGCAGACGGCAGGAGCAGTCGGCAGGATTGGGTTCACCGAGTTGAGTTTTGACCTAAGTATCTCGAATATCATCGCACTTTCCCCTTCCGCTCCTGCTGCTGCTGCTCCTGCTCCTGCTCCTGCCGTCTGCTCCTGCCGTCTGCTCCTGCCGTCTGCTCCTGCCGTCTGCTCCTGCCGTCTG
>JBDTTW010000112.1:0-7112 GCA_039930405.1 bacterium | reverse complement strand
TGCAGCACCATGCCGTTGTACTCGAAACCCAGCCGCCGGGTTAATTCAGAGTAAGCAGGCATTTCTTCCTGGTCCACGTTGCCATCGCTGATGAACTCAGAAATCTTTTCAGTCAGTTTGTTTGTTTCTTTGACGTAGCCTTCGTAAAGCTTGAAATGCATCTCGAGCGTCTCGTCCGAAATGCCTTTCAGTGCGCTCAAATCAAATTGTCTTGCCGTATAAGAACCAATTGAACTCATATCTACCTCCAGTTGCTTCAAGCTCGCCGCAACCTGCGTAGAGCTGCCAACCACATAAAGTGGGGAACGATAGAACTATTGCGCTCTGATGTGCCGAATCCGTGGAGATGCTGAGGATTTAGTGTGACGAGGGGCGAGTAGGCAGAAAGCAGTAGGCAGCAAGCAAAAGCTTTATCTTCTGCTTACTGCCTTTTGCCTACTGCCTTCTGTTCTCAGTTACTTACCGAAGATTACCCAATCGCCGTGGGACGTGCCCATGAACAGCAACAAGGGCAACGACAGCCAGGCGTTGGTGCGCGATGCGATAAATGCCTGACGCGCCAGCTCCGGAGGCGCGGCTGGTCCAGTTCCGGCAGTCGCCGCCAGAATGCGTTTGTTGTTCGGCCAGATAATTCCCCAAACGTTTAGCATCATCACAATACCGTACGCCCCGCCGATGCCGATCGAATAAGACTTATTGCTGGCAAAGCTTTGCCCAGCAACAGTCAGCTCAGCATTGAAAAACTTTACCAGGCCCCAGGTGACGATCGCGACCAAAATGAACATCACGATCGCGAACACCCGGCCGTCCTTAATCAATGCCGGCACTTTCTTGATAATCAAGAATTCGACAATGAACAAAACAATCGAGTAGCTGAGCCAGGCGAGAAGTATCCACCAAACGTTGAGGTGTCCGCCGCCAATGGTGTTTGCGTTGTTTACGTCCGGCGTCAAAATGTACATGGCGAAATACGCCAAACCGACGAGCACTGTCACCACGGCGCCCCAGCGGAAGAACCAGAGGGCGCGGCCCAACAGGTCCGGGTTCACCTTCTTCTTGGTATCGGGGTCGAGAGCTTTTTGGAAAGGGACATTGACGAGGTTGAAAAAATAGAGCAGACCGATCCAAGTGATACCGGCGACGAAGTGGAGCCAACGCAAGATGATGCGCGTCAGCGCAACACTATCCGGCGCATGAAAGAGATCCTGAAACATGGCCAAACTGATGGGGAGATGAACAGTCGACTCGATTAGCATATGACCTCCGGAATTCGGACAGGCATTTCTGACTGTCAATGTTCTTTTTCAACGATGGCAGACGGCGTGTCTGTCCTACTTTTGTTGGTTACGCGCGCAGATTACACCGTCTGGGGGCAGTACGCAATAAAGTTCTAGGGGGAAAGCTAAAGCTTGCCGGCTATTCGTCCAATGGCCGCGGTCCCGCATCCATTCCTCTAACGCTCGCCTGATTGATCACTTTGACTTTCAGATCGTCCTTAACGCGAATCTGGCACGAGAGGCGTACGTGATCGGCGAGTTCGGCTTCCAGCGCCAGCCGGTTTCGCTCCAGCTCACCCATCTCTCCGGGATCACCATCGACCACTTCGACGCGGCACGTCGTACAACGAGCGTTGCCGCCGCAGCGATGCAAGATGTCGATGCCCGCATCCTCGATCGCGAGCACCAATTTCTTTCCTTCGGGCGCTTCGATTTGCACTGTCCCAGTCGCAGTTTCGGCTTCAATCTTCGGCATTAGTTAGACTCCCAATTTCAGTTTGATTGCGAAACGAATGTGGCACAACTAAGAGACTTGAGCAAGTGAGAGACCTGTCCCGACATGCTTCAGCTTGTCGCCGCACGGTTGAGAGGTGTTGTAAGAACGACAAACTAGAGTTTATCGGACAGAACCAGTTCCATGAAGGTCGCGCCTGCAACCGGATTCTTGTAGTAAGGCGCAATCTCCTGAAAACCAAACGAGCGGTACATCGCGATCGCCTGGTCCATCTTGCCGGGTAAAGTGTCGAGCCGCAGCCGCGCGTAACCGATCTGCTTTGCTTCCGCAATCAACTTCTCGGTTAATGTCCGGCCCAAACCGCGGCCACGAAATTCAGGCCGCACGTACAGCCGTTTCATCTCGCCGACGCCATCGCCAATTTTCCGCAGCGCAACGCAGCCCATCACCTTGTAGCCATCAATGGCCAGGAACAAACGACCGCTTGGCGGCGCGTAGTCGCCCGGCAAACCTGCCAGCTCTTTATCAAAGTTTTGAAAGCAGAGACTAATCTCAATCCATGAGGCGTATTCTTCAAACAACTCATGTGCTCGCTGAATGTCTGGTTCAGTCGACGCCTGTCGAATTCTCATTTTGTGGAATTGCTACTTCGCATGCTACTTGTCTAACCACTGGACATCCGCGGCCGTCCCGTCGATGACCTTTTGAATAGTCCAAAGCGCCAAAGGAATCTCGCCATAAAGATGGGTCACGGTTTTGCGGTGTCCGTCGCGAACCGCGCTTACTCTCACAATCACACAGTCTGCACAGCCGCTATTCTCGGGATAAACTCTTTGCAGCCTAAAGAATCCTTGCGCCTCGAGCAGCTCGGCGAGTTGCTCAAACTCGAAACTTGATAAATCGCCTCGCCTGGTTTCTCCGCTTCTGGTAGCTGTGCGCATAGCACTTGAATAATACTTTTCCCGCCCCTCCCGGCGAAAGGTGATTTCGTAATCGGGACATTTAAGGCCACCGCACCAATCGTTATAAACGTTCATGGATATTTCTGTGATCAGACCTTGTGGAGCCTGGGATATCTGCGGATCCGCCATTGTGTAATCCCACTTATCCTTGAACAAAACAGTGGCTAAGCCAACGGCCGTCAAAGTCGTAAAGATAAGCAGAATATGAGTGAGGCGCTTCACCAGTATCTCCGGAGTTACTCTCGCCCGCGTCGGTAATAACTCAGACACCGTTTCCATTCATTCAGTTCCTGTGGCGTCTCAGTTTATTCCTTAATAAAATAATTATGCGGGCACGCGAAAACGGCTCGCGTCTTTTACAAGACCATCGAGCCGCTTTCAGCACCGCGTCATATTGTGTAGGACAGGCATTCCCGCCTGTCATCTTTGGACAGACTGGAAAGTCTGTCCTACTGATTAAGCAGTAAAGGACGTGCCGCAGCCGCAGCTGCCCGTCGCGTTCGGATTCGTAAACGTAAAGCCCGAACCCATCACTCCGGTGACATAGTCGATCCTGACGCCGTTCAGATACTGGCCGCTGAACATATCGACGAAGAGTTTCACGCCGCTTTGGTCGAGTATGAAATCGCCCTGTCGCGACTCTTCTTCAATGTTCAGGCTGTACTGAAATCCCGAGCAGCCACCAGGAACCACGCGTACGCGCAAGCCGGCAGTTTCCGGGAGACCTTCTTCGCTGGTCATAAACTTTTTAATCTCGCCTATCGCAGCTTCGGTGACGTCGAGAGTCATCGCGGGAGCACTCGGCGTTACGCCGGTGGTCCCAGTTGAGGCGGTTTGTGTAGACATTCTTTTCGTTCTCCTAAAGTAAAATCCGGTTGATTAGTTCATTTATTCGATGTTTTAGTTGCCAAAAACTCAAAAACAGCCAAGCAAAAGGCGCAAATTCAGTTTACTGTCCTTTGCCCAAAACAACAAGTTCAGGTTTCATCGCCTCAATCGAGACGTAGCGCGCCACTTCCTCGGCCACACGGCGGAAAGCGACGGCCTGCGGTGACTCCGGATGACTGACCACGACGGGCACACCCTTGTCGCCGCCTTCCCTGACTTCCATTCCCAGCGGAATCGTACCGAGCAATGGCACGTGATACATCTCGGCCAGCCGCGCGCCACCGCCTTCACCAAAAATGTTGTAGCGCGTACCGGTATCCGGCGCGATGAAGTAACTCATGTTCTCAATGATTCCCAGCACCGGAATCGCAACCGTTTCAAACATGCGCAGCGCGCGTCGCACGTCGGCAACGGCAACGTCCTGAGGAGTAGTAACCAACACCGCGCCCTGAACGGGAACCAGTTGGGCTAATGACAACTGAACATCGCCGGTCCCGGGCGGCATGTCGACGATCAAATAATCCAGCTCGCCCCATTTCACATCCGACAAAAACTGCTTGACCAGACCATGGAGAATTGGGCCACGCACGATCATCGGCTTGTCGCCCGGCTGCAGCAAAGCCATCGACATCAACTTAACGCCGTAAGCTTCGATCGGAACTAACTTATTGCCGTCAACTTCCGGTCGCGCCTCGCTGGCTCCTAACATGATGGGAACGTTTGGTCCATAAACGTCGATATCCATCACGCCCACTCGCGCGCCATCAAGCGCCAGCGACACTGCCAGGTTTACCGCGACAGTTGATTTGCCTACGCCGCCTTTGCCAGATGAAACCGCGATGATGTTGCGGATGCCTTCGATAGCGAGCTTGTCGCCGATACCGCGGCCTTTTGGCACTTCCGCATCCATCGTCACTGCGACGGCGGTGACGCCGGGCAGCGCGCTTACGAATTCTTGCGCCGCAGTTTCCATTTCTGCTTTCACGGGGCAGGCCGGTGTGGTCAACACAATACGAAACGAAACGTTGCCGCCGTCGATCTTCAGGTCCTTGATAAAGCCGAGCGTAACGATGTCTTTGTGCAGATCGGGATCTTTGATTTGACGCAGGGCGTCGAGAACTTGCTGTTCAGTTACTTGTGACATAGGAGTTTAAGACCAAGTTGTATGTGGATTATTGCTTTAAAAGCGTAGCCGATTGAAAGTCGTAACGCAAACGGGACCATGTAAAGCAAACTGTTAGTTAGTGGCATAGACTTTAGTCTGTGCTCTTTTGCGAAAACGCAGACTGAAGTTTGTGCTACTTATAACGACCGCAAACTAATAGTTTGCTTTTACAACTTCTCAATCACCAACGCGCTGTTCTTTGATCCAAAGCCAATGCAATTGCAAAGCGCAACCCGCACGTCGGCTTTTCTGGCCTGGTTGGCAACGTAATCGAGATCGCAGGCGGGATCGGCTTCGTCCAGGTTTATTGTCGGGGGAATCATACCGGTGTGCATTGCGCACAAAGCCGCGCTGATGCCTGCTGCTCCGCTCGCACCTTGCGGGTGGCCGATTTGTGATTTGGTTGCCGACATCGGTGTGGTGATGGCGCGCCCATTCAGTGCAAGTTTTAGCGCGCTCGTTTCGATGCGGTCGTTGAGTACCGTCGAGGTGCCGTGCAGGTTTACGTAATCGATCTCCGCTGCATCCCGTCCCGCATCGGCAAGCGCCAGCTTCATTGCCCGCGCCGGTTCATCGCCTGACTCTTCAAGACGAACACGATGATAAGCATCACACGTCGCGCCATAACCGGTAATCTCCGCGTAAACCTTCGCGCCGCGATCTTGCGCGTGCTCGTACTCCTCGAGCACGTAAATCCAGGCGCCTTCACCGAGAACAATTCCGGAACGATTCAGCGAGAATGGCCGCGAAGCCCGCGCCGGTTCGGCATTCCAATCCGTCGTCAAGACCGTCATCAAATTGAAGCCGGCCAAAATTCCCGGCGCGATAGGAGCATCAACGCCGCCTGCCAACATCAAGTCCTGACGGCCCAGCGCAATGTGTTGTGCGGCATAAGCGAGCGCATCGGTCGAGCTCGTACAGCCGGTCGAAACGATGTGCGAGAGACCGCGTAGGCCAAACGCCATCGACAACTCGCTGGATAGGCCACCGTGCGTTGATGAAGGGATGGTATAGACACTGGCTTTCGCTGTCGGGCCATTAAACCAGTACGCGTATTGCTGTTCGGTAAACGCGAGACCGCCGCCGCCGGTGCCCAACACCACACCGAAGGCCCGACGCTGGTCGAGTGAAAAGTCATTTGGCTGGAGGTTTGTATCGGCTAGCGCTTCGCGCGCCGCGGCCAGGGCAAGGGGCACGGTTCGCGGTACGTGCTTGCGATCCTTCGGATTGAGTTGCGCTTCCCAATCAAAGTCCTGAACCTGGGCAGCAATTTTTACCGGCGAGGCGGACACATCAAACGAATCGATCTGTCGCACGCCGCTTTCGCCTTTGATCAAGGCGTTCCAGAACACTTCCCGGCCGATGCCGAGTGGCGTGACACAGCCCATGCCGGTGATGACGACGCGGCGAGGTTGCTTGAACTGACTAAGCATGGGAGTTGATTAAAGAGACCAGAAAAGGAGTTTCAGTTTGCTTGTCAGAATACCACTGCCTTTACCTAACCGCTAAGGCTTTGCAAACCAGAAAGGCCCGGCGTTTGACGTCGGGCCTCTTGAAGTATTCTGGGCTGCGGCGAGAGTCACTCACCTTGTTTCGTGCCGCACTCATTACAAAACTTGGAACCGGCTGCTAATGCTGCACCACACTTCACGCACGGTACAGTTTGTGCACCTGTTTCCATTTTAGCCCCGCACTCAGTGCAAAACTTTGCGTTGGCCAAGTTTGCTGCGCCGCATTTCGGACAAGCCAACTTTTGACCGCTGGGGCTGTCGGCCTTTGATTGGTTCATGGCATTCGTCATCGCGCCCGCCATAGCATTGCCAATTGCGAAACCGGCGCCCAGCCCGGCGCCCGTGCCGGCCCCACCGCCGGTGTTTTGCGCAGCGTCGCGCATCGCATCAGCCGCCTGGAATTGGGCGTAACGACCAACGTCGCCAATCACTCCCATCGATGTGCGCTTGTCCATTGCCGCTTCCACTTCCGCCGGCAGCGAAATATTTTCGATCACAAACTTCGTCAGTTCCAACCCGTAGGTATTGAAGTCACCGGTAAGCTTGCCGCGAATGAACTTGCTCAACTCTTCATAGTTTGAAGCGAGGTCTAACGCCGCAATCTTTGACTCGGCGAGCGCGTCGCTGAAACCGCTCACTAAGGTTCGTTTGAGTTGGCCCTCAATGTCTTCGGTTACAAAATGCGCGTTGGTGCCCGCCACTTCTTTAATCAACGCTCGCGGATCAGTCACGCGAATCGAATAGATGCCAAACGCGCGCAGCCGCACCATGCCAAAATCCGTGTCGCGCATCATTACCGGATTGGAAGTACCCCACTTCAAATCGGTAAACTGTTTCGTGTTGACGAAATAAACT
>JBDTTW010000111.1:0-2917 GCA_039930405.1 bacterium | reverse complement strand
TCATCAGCGGATAACTGATGTTGCCGGTTAGCCGGAAAAACATTTCCAGCCGCACACGCATGGGCAGTTTTGAACGCCAGATGCGCGGATAGAGCTTGATACCCACCTGCATCACGCCTTTTGCCCAACGACGCTGTTGCGCCTTGAACGCATTGATCTCAACTGGAATTTCCGCCGGCGCTTCTTCATCCAGCAGATAAACAAATTTCCAGCCCATTAACTGTGCGCGAAAACTCAGGTCGGTGTCTTCGGTAAGCGTGTCGTGCTGCCAACCGCCGCTTCGCTTGATTGCGTCGCGACGCCAAATGCCGGCGGTGCCGTTGAAGTTGAAAAATCCGCCGGTGCGATTGCGCGTCGTCTGCTCAACGACGAAGTGCCCATCGAGCATGATCGTTTGCAGCCGCGTCAACAAATTGTATTTCGCGTTGATGTGCGCCCAGCGCATTTGCGCACAGCCAACCATCGGGTCGGTAAAGAAATCGACCAACTTGCGCAGGCAGTCAGGATTGGGAACAAAGTCCGCGTCAAAAATCGCCAGCAGCTCGCCCTTTGCGGTTTTCATTCCGTTCTCAAGCGCGCCGGCTTTGAAACCAGTGCGGTCCTGACGATGAACGTAATCGATGTCGAAACCAAGCGCCCGATATTTTTCGACAGTCTCTTCAGCAAGCTTCACCGTCTCGTCGGTTGAATCGTCGAGCACCTGTATCTGAAGTTTCTCGCGCGGGTACTCGATCTCGGTAATCGCTTTAACCAACCGCTGGATGACGTACATTTCGTTGAAGAGCGGCAACTGGACCGTGATCACCGGCAACTCGGCCTCGCTGAATTTCCGCAACGGCTGCGGCACAAACTTGCGATAGCGCCAAAAGTCGATCACCTGCTTGATACGATAGCCGCCATACACCGCCAGTACGAAGAGGATCGTGAAGTACAGAATCAGGATGATCCAATCGAAACCGTCGAGTTGATAAAGCGGACTGATGTTCCCCCAGGTTTTGTTAACCAGGTCCTGGAAATAGCGCTCGAAAAGTTGATTGGGAGTGGGCCCGAAGGGTGGAACCGTATCTTGGAAAATCAAAGCCATAAAGTAACTACGCAATTCTTAAATCCAAAAGCGCCGCCTGGCTGTGCCCGGACGGCGCGCGCGACAGATTCTATACTGAAGCAGCCTAACTAGGAAACACTGACCAGGACAGGATTAACAAGACTAACCAGCTGAAGCGCGAAACGGCTTTTGCCGGGACTTTTTTACCTTGTCCATCGTGTTAATCGTGTCCTTTAATTCGGCAGTGAAGCCCTCAGATGCGCCGATGTGGAGCGCTGTAATCACTGGGCGCAATCCGGGAACCAGCGGGCAGAGCTTCCGTTAAAACTGGAACCGGTTCGAGAGGCGCTTGCTTTTTCCCACCTGTCAGACGCAGCCCTAAATCGAGCAGTCCGGGCATGGTGTAAAAAACAGCAACTGCACCCAGCAACGCTCCAGTGATGAAGCGGGAAGAATGCGTGTTATTCCAAATTCCGAAAGCGCCGAGCGCGTAATCAATCACCAGCGGAGCGGCGGCAATGAACAACCATTTGCGCGGTGGAGCGTCAGCCTTCTTTAAAGAGCTTAGCAGCGGATAAGCGATGGTCGCGAGCGTAAAACCGGCATAGAGACCAAAGCAGCGCGCGCAAACTGCAAACGGATGCCCGGCAATGAAGAACGAACGTTCCGGAAGCTGGTGGCAAACCAGACTAAACGCGTGATAGATGGGAAGCGCCCAGACGAGGTGCCCGGAGTTCAAAGCCAGCGGCGCGGCGATAATCGCTGAAGTTATAACGATCGAACCCAGCGCAATGATCACCCAGACCGCGAGCTGACGGCGGAAAGAAATACTTTGCGGAATGTAATTGTCTGGCGAGGCGTACATCTGTAAATCTAAATCGTACTTTGTACTTTGTTCTTCGTACCTTGAGTTACTCCAAGTGCTTCGGCTAATAGTCCGCGAAACAAAGGACAAAGAAGCTCAACGTCTAAAATCGAATGACCGTATCCGGCCCACCCTCAATATGCAGCGTGTCAACAAAACGAATGTGGCGCGATTCGGTAGTCATCACGACCGAGTGCGTCCGTTTGCCGGCGCCAAAGAATCGCACCCCTTTTAGCAGCGCGCCATCAGTAACTCCGGTCGCGGCAAAAATAACCTTGCGCCCGGGCGCCAGATCGTTGGTGTCGTAAATCTTATTCGGGTCGGTTATCCCCATTGACTGTAAACGCTCAATAACCTGTTCCCTTGGCGGCACCTTGTCCCTGTCAACGCCAAGGCTTTCCGGATCGAAAACCAGTCGCGCCTGAATCTCACCGTTCAAACACTTCATCGCTGCCGCGGTAATCACGCCTTCAGGCGCGCCGCCAATGCCCACTAATGCATGGATGTTGGTGCCGGCAACGGCGGCAGAAATTCCCGCCGAAAGATCGCCATCACCAATCAAACGTATGCGGGCGCCGGCTTCGCGCACATCTGTAATTAGTTTTTGATGGCGCGAACGATCCAGAACAATTACCGTCAAGTCTTCGACATCGCGTCCCAGACGACGCGCAATATTCTTGAGGTTGTCCTTGACCGGGGCGTCCAGGTCCACGACGCCGCGCGATGATGGACCAACGACAATCTTATCCATGTACAGATCGGGCGCGTTCAAAAGTCCACCGCGTTCAGCCGCCGCCAACACCGCAATCGCATTGTTCGCGCCCAGCGCGCACAGATTTGTGCCTTCAAGTGGATCGACTGCGATGTCTACCTCAGGGCAGGACTCAGCCAGGTCCTCGCTAACGCCATAACCGCCACCGACCTCTTCACCGATGTAGAGCATTGGTGCTTCGTCGCGTTCGCCTTCGCCGATCACAATTCGGCCGCGCATCGGCACCGTATCCATC
>JBDTTW010000110.1:0-6382 GCA_039930405.1 bacterium | reverse complement strand
GATTCAGGTTGCAAGGCTTTGCGGGTTGATGGGCGCAAGTGCGTCCCTTACAACAACCTGTCCTTGCAACCTGAAACACGTTGGCCGCTGGCTGTGCGCGGCGAAGTTAAGGATTCCTGGTAAACAACCCTCCCGCCAGAAAGATTGCACCCACAATCAAATGAATGCCGTGATCGACTTTGCCCAACATCAAAGGCCCGATATGCAATTCTCCCATGGCCAGCCCCAGTATTCCGAGTAGCAAATAGACCAGGCCAAAGATAATGCAAAAGCCTTTTGCACCGCTGAGTGACCCGGCAAAGCCAAAGTAAAGCGAAATCACTCCGGTAAGGATATGTACGAGATTATGAGCCGGCGAAAGATGGGCGCCGAGGGAATCCAACACATGAGTAAAACCGAGCACGCCGACCAACAGCAGCACCAGGCCCATAATCTTAGCAACAGTTTTTGCCATGATTACTGTTTCTTCTCCTCTGGAAAAGGTTAAGTACCATGCGGCTGCAACGTTAATAAAAAAGCAACCGCGTAAACCCGCGAGGATGATGTCTAACGGTGGCGAATGTATATCAGACTGGCTCGGTCGTTGCAAAGGTTTTCTGAAGGCCGAGCAGGTAAATCGCTGCACCATGCCGGGCGCTTAAACCAGAGTGCTATACTAAAAAAACCGTTCTCCCACTTAAGAGGTCCCGTTCAAGATTTGGAGTTGAATTATGCGGAAACTCTACCAAACGATGCAGGCAATGAACCGGATAGCCGTGAGTGGTGTTTTTGTCCTCTTGTTCGTTTGCACTGCCAGTGCCTACACAATTGTTATGCGTGGCGGAAAGCGCGTTGAAATACCGGCGAAGTTTCAGGTTACAACGACAACGCTAACCTACGAAGCGGGACCGGAAATTCAGATTACGCTGCAGCTGGCCGCAATTGATATTGCAGCCACCGAAAAAGCGAACAACGAAACAGCCGGGTCTCTGCTGCGGCGCATTGGCGAGCCTCGCGCTGATTTAAGCACCGGATCCGTAGCCCCAAACTCAAGCGTGCGGCGAACGATTACAAATCGAGATCTCGAATCATCGGTGGTCCGTCGTAAGCAAAGCGAAGTCGCTTACGAGAAGAGAAGGCAAGAGCTGGGACTGCCGACGGTAGCGGAATCGCGTCGACGTGCGGAGATCGAGTCAGCGCAGATTCAAAGTGAATTGGGCGCGACACGTTCAGTTGAAAAGGACTCGGAAGGCTACTGGCGCGGCCGCGCTTCAGCTCTGCGAAGTGAGATGGCGGCTGTCGACGCCGAAATTAATTACCTGCGCGTGCGGCTTGAAGATTCGCCATTTCCCTTCACGAGCGGCTTTACATCTGTCACCGTTCTGCCATTCATTACGCCGGGGATTTCATTTGGCAACGTCGGGTTCGGCGGTCGATTTCCGCGGGCAGGTGCGCCTCGTTTTCCGGCATACGGTGCGCCGCAATTTGGATCGCGTTTGGCGGCGCGGGTTGGCTTTGGCGGCGGCAATACGCGCGGACAAGTATTGCTGAATAGCGGTGGCGGGTTTCGGCATTCGCGGTCATTTGGTGGAGTCGCGTTTCCGTTTCCGATTGTTTCCAGCGTAGGTGCGTTTGGGTCGGGTTACGATTACAGCTACGAACGCAGCGCGCTGATTACCCATTTCAACGAGTTGTCGGCTGCGCGCGCTGGACTTAGTGCGAGATGGCGCGAGCTTGAGGATGAAGCGAGGCGTGCCGGTGCACCGCCGGGCTGGCTGCGGCCGTAGGCGCAGTCGCAAACGCCAGACGGCGGAATGCAGTTCTTGAGTGGCACAGACTTTAGTCTGTGACTGCCAGGCTGACACAGACTAGAGTCTGTGCCACTGACAACTGACCACGAACCACGAACCAGTGACAACGAACCAATGACCAACTGGGAAACAATCATCGGCTTAGAGATTCACGCGCAACTCAGCACCGAATCCAAAATCTTTTGCGGCTGCTCAACGCATTTTGGCGACGAGCCCAACGCGAACACCTGTCCCGTTTGCCTGGGTTTGCCCGGAGCGCTGCCAGTGCTTAATCGACGCGTCATCGAACTCGGCGCCCGGGCCGCGCTAGCCCTCGGCCTGCAAATCAATAATCGCTCGATCTTTGCGCGCAAGAATTATTTCTATCCCGACCTGCCCAAGGGCTATCAAATCTCGCAATTCGACCAACCGTTTTCCGCCAACGGCGAATTGGAAATCATGACCGCCGAGCGCGACGAGGCGGGTCATCCGCTCGAGTGGCGCTCGAAAAAGATCACAATCACACGACTGCATCTGGAAGAAGACGCCGGCAAGAACGTGCATGAAGGACTGCCGGATATCGATCGTTATTCATATATCGACCTCAACCGCGCCGGCACGCCGTTGGCCGAAATCGTTACTGAACCGGACTTCCGCACTTCCTGGGAAGCGTACGACTACGTCAATCACGTGCGGCGCGCGCTGCAATGGGTCGGCGCGTCCGAAGCCGACATGGAGAAGGGAAATCTGCGTTGTGAAGCGAATGTTTCCGTGCGACGTCGGGGCGATGAAAAGTTTGGCACTAAGGTCGAACTGAAGAACCTGAACTCAGTGCGCTTCATGCATCGCGCAATTGAGTTTGAAGTTGAACGACAGATTGGTGTGCTCGAAGCCGGCGGCCGCTTGCAACAGGAGACGCGGCTTTGGGACGAACGCGCGGCCGAGACGCGCGTGATGCGTTCAAAAGAAGAAGCGCACGACTATCGTTATTTTCCCGAGCCCGATTTGCCGCCGCTGGAAGTGTCTGACGAATTCATTGCCAGGGTCCGCGACGCGATGCCGGAATTGCCGGAGGCGCGCCGCAAACGCTTCATGGAATCGTATGGTTTGAGTTATCCGGACGCTTCGCAACTCACCTCAGAACTCTCATTAGCTGATTACTACGAAAAAGCTGCGGCGGCTGCGGGCGATCCACGAGCGGCGTCGAATTGGATTCGGACTGAACTATTGCGCGAGCTGGACGCAGCAGGTCTGACAGCCGCGGAGTCTACAGTTTCGCCGGAAGAGTTGGGAGCGTTGGTCAAACTAATCAATGAGGACAAGATAAGCGGCAAGCAAGGCAAAGAAGTTCTGCACGAGATGTTCAAATCCGGCAAGACTGCGAACGCTGTAATTGAAGAGCGCGGCCTGGTGCAACTTAGCGACACCGGCGAGATCGACCGCATCATTGACGAAGTGATCGCCGGTAACCCATCGCAACTCGAACAATATCGCGCCGGCAAGGAAGCGCTGATGGGCTTCTTCGTGGGCCAGGTAATTAAGGCGTCGAAGGGCAAGGCGAACCCGAAAATTGTGAATGAACGCTTGAAGATGAAACTTTAATTCGGCTTCGCCGCCGGATGTGCGGTAAGGCTTTGCCTTACCGTCCCACCGTCCCACACCGCTTTCCGTCACTTCGAGGCTGAGCCTCGAAGTGACGGAAAAGTTGTTAGAAAGGAATCTACGGAAGGGCAAAGCCCTTCCGCACATCAGACGGCCAAGCCGTTTCAATCATGGCGATGGACCTCAATAACAAAGTTGCAATCGTAACCGGCGGGTCGAAGGGCATAGGCCGCGGCATCGCCGCTGCACTGGTACGCGAAGGGGTCAACGTCGTCATCAGCGCGCGCCGGCGAAATGAGATCGACGAAGCGGTGCAGGAACTCAATGCGTTGCGTGCCGGGTCAGCCAACGGCATCGTTGCCGACGTCTGCAATTATGCGCAGGTGCAGGCGCTATTTGAGCGCGCGGTTTCAGTTTTCGGCGGCGTTGACATTCTGGTTAATAACGCCGGCATCGGCATCTTCGGCCTGGTTGAAGAAATGGCGGTCGAAGATTTTCGCGCGGTGCTGGAGACAAATGTTTTTGGCGTCTTCCATTGCTGCCGCCTGGCAATCCCGTTAATGCGGGCGCGCGGCGGTGGCTACATCATCAACATTTCATCGTTGGCTGGAGTGAACGCGCACCCGAAAATGGCCGCTTACAATGCTTCGAAGTTTGGCTTGAACGGTTTCAGCGAAGCGCTGATGCAGGAAGTCAGGCACGACGGTATTAAAGTTAGTTACATCATGCCGGGTTCAGTGAACACAGAATTTGGCGGCGATGCGCCGACTGAATCCAAGGCGTGGCAATTGACGCCGGCGGACATCGCCAAAGTAGTAATCGACCTGTTGCATCATGACGAGCGCAGCTTGCCGAGCCGCGTCGAAATCCGGCCGAGCAAACCGCCTAAAAAATAGACAGTGGCAAAGACTTTAGACTGTGTCTCCCTGGCCAGCACAGACTAGAGTCTATGCCACTCAGATTATGCGTTAGGCAAAGTTAATGCGAGCTGTGGTGCAGCGCGTCACGCGCGCGAAAGTAACAATCGAAGGAACAACAGTCGGCGAGATCCAAAAAGGTCTCGTCGTTTTGCTGGGTGTGGCGCGTGATGACGCGCAAACCGACGCAAGCTATCTGGCTAACAAGATTATCGCGCTGCGAATCTTCGACGATGAAGCAGGAAAGATGAACCTGTCGCTAAAAGATTGCGGCGGCGGCGCTTTGGTAGTTTCGCAATTCACGCTTTACGGCGATGTGCGGCGTGGACTGCGGCCTTCGTGGATCGACGCCGCGGCGCCGGAGGTTGCTGAGCCTTTATATGAATTTTTTTGTGGAGAACTGCGGAAAGAACTAACTCATGTCGCCACAGGTGGGTTTCGGCAGATGATGGAAGTGGAGCTGGTTAATGATGGACCAGTTACAATCCTCATCGACAGCCAAAAACTTTTTTAGGTTCTCTTCATCGAACTTAAAAAAAAAGAGCGGGGGCATGCCCCCTTCCTCACCCCGAGCTAACTAAAGAGTTGTTGAAAAATCGCTACTTGAAAGGCTCTCAACGGGAAAGGTATCACTCAAGTCAACGCTCTCGAGGTCGGGAAGGTGGGCATGCCCCCGCTCTTCGTCGGTCACAGTTTTGCAAAGCCCGCTTAGATTGAATCCTCGTCGGCTTTCGAGCTTTCGTTCAACTCAAACCGGTCACGATCGCGCCGTTCTATCTTGTCGAGAAAATCCAGCTCTTCGTTGTCCTCAAAATTCACGCCCACGGCGTTGGCGTTTTCTTCGACCATTGATTGATCTGGCGTAGGATTGTCGCCCCCGACGGATTCGGACCCACTCTCATTTACATCTTCCCACGAAGCGTCCAGGTCACCGCCTGCATCCTTTGGCGAAGCAGCGGTGTTGTTGCGCAGCCGGTGCGCCAGCTGGTCCGGGTCCTTCGGCGCGCGCGCAATTTCTCCCTCCATGAACTCTTCGATTTCGGGATTGGGAATGTAATCGGGATTATTGCTCAAGTATTCAAACTCTTCCGCCGGTTTCTTCGTCATGCAAGCTCTCCTCACCTGGGATCATGGGCTGCAAACAATCGTTGGATTGTCAGAACCGATTTCAATGACTCACGCGTTTGCAAAATGTGGGGGTGGCAAAACTATAACAAATGCCGCGCAGACTAACCAACAACGGCGCCGGTTTTTCTGGCGGAAAGCCTGGGAAATGGCTCGCTTGACGATTAACTAACAGGACTTTACACTTGAGTTGCTAAACAATTCTGTAACAACTCCTTCGCGTGATTCGCTAATCACGAACATTTGCGGTTTCTATGCCACAAGCCCCTTTTAATTCTCTTCAAACATTCAGTCCCAGCGCCGGTAAAACTGCAAAATTTTATTCGCTTCCGCAACTGGAAAAGGAAGGCGTTGGCCCGATTTCCAAACTGCCGGTCAGCATTCGCGTGGTGCTCGAATCGGTGCTGCGAAACTGCGACAGCCGAAAAATTACTGAAGACGATGTGCGTGGGCTGGCGAACTGGCAACCCAATGGCGAGCGAAAGGAAGAAGTGCCGTTTGTAGTGGCGCGTGTGCTGCTCCAGGACTTTACTGGCGTGCCCTTGCTGGTCGATCTAGCGGCCATGCGCTCGGCGGTCGCGCGTTTGCACAAAAACACCGGCGTCATTGAGCCGCTGGTGCCCGTCGACCTGGTGATCGATCATTCGGTCCAGGTGGATTTCTCAAGCACCAAAGATGCTTTTGCCAAAAACATGGAGATGGAGTTCAAGCGAAATAACTCCCGCTACCAATTTCTAAAATGGGGCACGCAGGCTTTTGATGGTTTTGGCGTGATACCGCCCGGCATCGGCATTTGTCATCAAGTCAATCTTGAATTTCTGGCCAAGAGCGTTTGGGAGCGCAACGGCTTTTACTATCCTGACACGCTGGTAGGAACGGATTCGCACACTACGATGATCAACGGCCTCGGCGTCGTCGGCTGGGGCGTGGGCGGCATCGAGGCGGAAGCCGGCATGCTCGGCCAGCCGG
>JBDTTW010000109.1:0-10081 GCA_039930405.1 bacterium | reverse complement strand
CGCGGATGTGGTCTTCTTCGTTGAGTGTGATGATACAGACTGAAACTTTGCAGTTAGCCATGCGAGTCCGCACGAGCATAGAAGGCCGCGGCGGGTGCGTCAACCGAGGGTAACGCCCGTTTCACAAGACCCATTAGACAGCCTCGGAAGGGCCAGCATACAATTGACTCTTCTTACCCTCGTTGTGGCACAGACTCTAGTCTGTGTGGCGTGAAAGGGCACAGACTAAAGTCTATGCCACTCAGTAATATTTATGCACGAACCGCTTTCCATTATCAGGCTCGAGGCGCTGCGCGAGACGCCGCTTAACAACCAGCCGTTTCCGTTCGTGGTTGTCGAGAATTTTCTGCGACCTGAATTTGCCGCGCAGGTGGTGAAAGACTTTCCCGCAATTAATTCGCGGGGCAGCTTTCCCTTAAGCGAAGTAAGCGGCGGCGCAACCTTTCAGCGCCTGGTGGCGGAATTGAACAGCGCTGAGTTGAAAACAGAGATCGCAAACAAGTTCGCGGTTAACCTCGACGATCGCGCCACCATGATCACGGTGCGCGGCCAGGCAAGTTCACGCGACGGTCGCATCCACACCGACACCAAATCCAAGTTTCTGACGATGCTGCTTTATCTCAATCCGGTTTGGGAAGCTGAAGGCGGTTGGTTGCGCATTCTCAAAAACGGCAAGAGTCTCGACGATTATGTTACCGAGATTCCACCCACGTTTGGCACCTGCCTGCTGTTCAAAGTCACGGATAACTGCTGGCACGGCCATAAGCCTTTTAAAGGAACGCGCAGAGTTCTGCAACTGAATTACGTGACCGACGACGCCGCGCTCCACCGTCACCTGCTGCGACACAGCCTGACCGCCAAACTGAAGAACCTCCGCGAAGTCTTCGTGAAAGGCGCCGCCTGAATTCCTCAATGCGAGTATTAATCGTCAGGCTTTCTTCCATGGGCGACCTGGTCCAAACCTTGCCGGCGCTCAGCGACGCAGCGCGAGCCATTCCCGACATACGTTTCGATTGGATTGTCGACGAATCGTTTGCGCAAGTGCCCGGCTGGCATCGCAACGTTGAGACAGTAATACCGAGCGCGTTCCGCAGATGGAGAAAGAATTGGCGCCGCGCATTTAAGAGTGGTGAGCCGCAAAGCTTTCTGAAAAAGGTACGCGCGCAAGAGTACGACTACATCGTTGATGTTCAATGCGAGCTTAAAAGCGCGGTCGCTTCGCGGCTGGCAAGAGGACCACGTTACGGTTATGACAGCCGCACTGTTCACGAGTGGGGCGCACAGTTCGCGTATCAGAAAACTTTCTTCGTGCCGAAAGATAGGCATTCCCTGCAACGCATGCGGCAATTGCTGGCCGGGGCGTTGGGCTATGAGTACAAAGAGGAGAGTGTGGACTATGGCATCGATCGTTCGCGCTTGGGACCCGTGCTCATCGATTTGCCGGAGCGGTTTGTAGTCTTCATTCACAGCACGAGCTGGACTTCGAAAGTTTGGCCGGAATTCTATTGGCAGGATCTGCTCAACAAAGTGACTGCCGACGGGTACTCCGTATTATTGCCGTGGGGAAACGAAGCAGAACGGGAACGTTCAATCCGCATCGCTGCCGGTAACGACCAGGCGATCGTGCTGCCGGCACTTTCAATTTCTGAAAAGGCTGCGGTTATCAATCGCGCCTCTGCGACCGTCGGTTTAGACACTGGATTAAGTCACATCGCGGCGGCGCTCGACGTTCCGTCGATCACAATTTATGGAGCCACCGATCCACTTTTGGTTGGCGCAACCGGTCAGCATCAAATGCATCTGACTTCCACTTTCGAGTGTGTCGGCTGCCATGATGTCGTCTGCAAGTACACCGGCCCGGCAGCTTTCAAGCCCGCGTGCCTGGTTGAGATCAAACCGGACCAGGTTTGGGAAAAACTCAAGCAGCTTTCGCCTGGTGCGGCTACGGAAGTTGTCAGCCTCGGGCTGAACTAATTCTTTGGTTACGTGCTGCTGACCAGTCGCATCTTTGTGATAAGCTTTGCCCCCAAACGCGCGTCCTTCCCAAGCAAGAGTGAAACCGCAATGTGAAAGGTCTGCCATGGCAATCAGTGAAGATTTATTGGAAATACTTGCCTGTCCCGCATGCAAAGCAAAGGTTGAGTTGAAAGCGGATGGCAGTGGTTTGAAATGCGTCGAGTGCAAACGCGTCTATCCGATTCGCGACGACATTCCGGTGATGTTGATTGACGAAGCAACGGTTGAAGACGAACAGCCCGAGCAAAGTTAAGACTGCTCTATCTAATAGCTTTGAATAGTCTACGCGAAATTGTTGAGCAGTCTCCGCAGATGCGAAATCTGGCGATGCACACCTTGCGCGGTGAAGACTCTGCGCAACCGCTGGCGCCGGCGCGCTGGGACTGGAAAAAGGTGGAACGAGTTTTGGTTATCAGGCTGCGTTCAATCGGCGATACGGTATTGTCGACGCCGTCGCTTGCGGCGCTGAAACGATTTCTCCCGCACGCTGAGATTGATATCCTGTTGGAAGATTGGGTAGCGCCGTTGCTCGCCGGATCGCCGCAGGTCGATAACGTATTCACAATGGAGCGCGGCAGTGTCGCTTCGAGAGCTCGAGTCGCGGCGCGTCTGCGGGCCAGGCACTATGACGTTGTTTACAATCTGCACGGCGGCACGACTGCAAGCCTGTTGACGCGGGCGACGGGAGCAACTCATCGCGTTGGTTACGAAACTTATCAATATTCGTGGCTCCACAATCATCGATCGCCGTCATCTTCGGTTCTTTGGCAGCGAGACAAAACGCATTCGGTCGAACAGCAACTGGCGTTGCTGGGCTGGACCGGCGTTCCCGTCAGCGATCGTCCGCCGACGCATCTATCCGTGAGCGAACCTGCGGCCGCCAAAATTGCGGAACACCTGCGCGCGCAGGGAATCGATGGTGCTCCATTCGTCGTCATTCATCCAGCAGCGGCTTCCGCTACCAAGCAATGGGCCGCGAGTAACTTCGCTCGGGTAGCCGCTGCGCTGGCAGCTCAGAATTTGCATGTCGTCGCGATTAGCACGGCGAGTGAGATATCCGTTGTCAACGATCTTAAGCAACATTCAACTGCGGAGATTTTGCCGCTAACGAATTTGAGTTTGCCGGAAGTGACGGCGCTGCTCGCGCGCGCGCGTTTGTTTGTCGGTAACGACAGCGGTATCGCGCACATGGCGGCCGCGGTCGAAACGCCGGCAGTTGTCGTTTTCGGATCATCCAACACGGCGCACTGGCAACCGTGGGCGCGCGCTCCGGCTGAATTTGTTTGGGAAGAAATGGATTGCCAGCCGTGTCATGGTTATTTTTGCGAAAAGTTTGAGCAGCCGGAATGCATCAAGCGCGTGCCGGTCGAGCGCGTGATGGCGGCGGTTGAAAGAGTGCTAAGAGAGAGCGCCCAGGCTTTTCGGAAATAGTTGAACTCATCCGTATGCCCCAACTAACCAAACAACGCGCCGGCCAGATCATTCGAGCGATGATCGATCGCAGCATTGTCGTGCTCGGCGATGTGATGCTCGATGAATTTGTTTGGGGCGACGTGACCCGCATCTCGCCCGAAGCCCCGGTGCCCGTGGTAGATATTCGTCGCGAGTCGATCCATCTTGGTGGCGCTGCAAACGTGCTGGCTAACGTCATCGCGCTCGGCGGTAGTGGCTGCGTGGTTGGCGTGGTAGGGGATGATTCGGCGGGCGAACGCATCAAGGCGACCCTCCGCGAAGTCACCCCGCAAGCAAATGAATATCTGGCCGTAGATGACTCGCGCCCATCGACGACGAAGACCCGCATCATCGCGCACAGTCAACTCGTCGTGCGCGCCGATCGCGAAGATCGCAAGCCCGTCAACGGTAAGGTTGAGCAACGAATTATTGAGAGCTTGAAAGAAGCCATTCAGAGCGCGGACGCTTTTGTCGTTTCTGATTATGACAAGGGCGTTGTCACGCCACGCATTCTCGGCGAGATTCTGCAGCTCGCTTATGAAAAAGTCCCAGTGCTGATCGATCCGAAGATTAGAAACTTTTCCTACTACCGCCCGGCGTCCTTAATTACGCCTAACCACTTTGAAGCGCTCCGCATGACCAACCTGGAGGAGGATTCCGACGCAGGGCTGCACCGGGCGGCGCATATTATTCAGGAAAAACTTGGCTGTGATGCGGTGCTAATTACTCGCGGCGAGCGCGGGATCATGTTGTTGGAACGCGACAACGATCCGGTTTTTGTTGAAACCGCCGCGCGCGAAGTTTATGACGTGACCGGCGCCGGCGATACAGTTATCGCTACCCTGGCAGCCGCATTGGCCGCGGGCGCATCAACGTTAGAGGCGGCGAACCTCGCGAATCATGCGGCGGGGATTGTGGTCGGCAAACTTGGCACGGCAACCGCGAGCGCCGACGAGTTGCTCGCAACGTTTGAGTAGTACCGTAAAGCAAACTGTTAGTTTGCGGTGGCGGGGAATATTCATCGTTGACTTTAGGGAACAGTCAGCAAACTAACAGTTTGCTTTACAACAAATATGATCGGAAAGTTTTTACGCAATTATAAGATTCTTGAAAAGCTCGGCGTCGGCGGGCAGGGCACAGTTTACAAAGCCACCGACGGCAAACTCGGCCGCACCGTCGTCGTTAAAGTTTTGCCGCCAGAGCTGACTGCAAGAGAAGCCAACCTGCGACGCTTTGAACGCGAAGCACGACTCGCGTCCTCGCTCGATCATCCAAACATCTGCACCATATTCGACCTTGATGAAGTTGAAGGAGTTCACTTCATCGCCATGCAGTACGTCGAAGGCCGCAATGTGCGCCAGCTGGTCGGCGGCCATCCGCTCGAATTAAAGAGCGCGCTCTTGATCGGCATTCAGGTTACTGACGCACTCGCCGCTGCTCATTCGCGCGGCATCATCCACCGAGACATCAAAAGCGGCAATGTAATGGTCACGCCGTCGGGCCAGGTGAAGATACTGGATTTTGGGCTGGCGAAACTGCTGGACGACACCGAAGAGACGCCCCGGAGCTCGGTGCACCGCACCGATCTGACTGAAGTTGGTGTTCCCTACGGCACCGCAACCTACGCCGCGCCGGAACAAGCTCGCGGCGACCGCGTCGATAAGCGCGCGGACATTTTTTCCACCGGCGTGTTGCTTTACGAAATGCTGACCGGCACCTGGCCGTTTCGCGGCAATACGACAATCGACGTCCGTCATGCAGTGCTTCATGACGCGCCGCAACCCGTTGCCGAGTTGCGCAAAGAACCGTTGCCGGCGAGCTTGCAGCAGATTCTTGATCGCTGTTTAGCAAAGGAACCACGCCATCGTTACCAGAAAATGGAAGAGCTGCGTGACGATTTGCGCAAAGTATTGCAGGAAGTTGCAGCCAGTGAGACTACGGGCCAGCCCTTTACCAGCGTAACTCCTGAGCCGGCGCGCCATCTGCCCGGAGCAAATCCTGTTTCGCGCGCGATGCGTTGGCTGAAAGGCAGGAAGGTTGATTCCACCTCCGCGCCGGGAGCAGCGACGCCAACCAAACCGACCATTCACGAGACTCCTTTCACAACGATCGCCGATCAGGAAAAAAAGAGTCTCGCGATTCTGTGCTTCCGCAATTTGAGTAACGATCCCGCAGCCAGCTTTTACGAGTTTTCACTTGCCGATGCAGTCATCACCGAACTCGCGCGCGTGCGGTCGCTGGTGGTGCGGCCCTCTTCGGTGATTGCAAAGTATCAGGGCGGGCAAATGGATCCGCGCGAAATCGGGCAGGAGTTGAACGTCAGTGCGGTGCTGACTGCCGGATTTATGCATGCCGGCGGACGCTTTCGCGTGACGGCCCAACTGCTCGACGTCGGTTCCGGCGACATTCTCTGGAGTGATCGCATAGACACTTCTGACGCCGACATCATTGCGGTCCAGGACACGATCGCGCAGCGAATTGTTGACGGCTTGCGCCTCGAGCTCAGCCCTGCCGAGCAGGATGGGATTGCGAAACCGTCAACGCAAAACGCCGCAGCTTACGAACAGTATTTGCGCGGACGCGATCTGTTTGCTCGCTTCATCTTCCGCACCATTGCGCCCGAGGATTGCGCTGCCGCTATCGAACACTTTCAGCACGCCATTGAATTGGATCCAAACTTCGCGTTGGCCCATGACGGTCTCGGGGCCGCTTATGTCAATCGCGTGTTTAAGGGATTTGGCGGCGCTGAAGACTATGAACGCGCTGAAGTTGCTTTTCAGAAAGCGCTGTCAATCGATCCGAAGCTGGTCGAAGCGCGCATGTTGATGGTGTTTATTTATTTGTGGCGCGGTCAAAAACAAAAGGCGCGGGAAGAAGTTGCGCGCGCGCGCCGTGAAGCGCCGGACGAGCCGGTGGTCCATTTTGTGAAAGCTACGCTGCACCGGCTCGACGGCGAATATGGCCGCGCCTTGCGTAGTTACGAAAGACTGATGCGTCTCGACCCGGCAGCGCATATTGTCGCCAGCTACAATCGCGCGCTGGTCTACATGTACATGGGAAATTTTGCAGAGACGGCGCGGCAGTTGGACCACGCCGGCGACGAGGACAATCCGCTGGTGAAGACTTTTCGCGCGCTGGCGTTGTATTACACCGGCAAGACAGATGCAGCGGCCGAATTGATGCAGGGAAACATCGCGACACATCCGAACATGCACGGCATTCGTCCGTTCATGGCCATGTTTCTCAGCGCCCAGGGCAAACATGAACAGGCGCGCGCGCAGTTGACCGCCGATGTTATCCGCAACGCCGAAGTTGATGCCGACATCGCATACTCAGTCGCTTCAGTCTATGCGCTTGAAGGCATGCAGGACGAAGCTTTCGAGTGGTTGGCGCGGGCGATTGCTTTGGGAAATGAAAACCAACCGTGCTTTGAACACGATCCAAACTGGGCCGCGTTGAAAAATACTGCGCGGTTTCAGGAGTTGATGGCCCAGGTTAGCGCTCAACACAAAGCCGATGGGCTCAAGGCCCAGGCGGCCGGGCAAACCGGCGTCGAGAACAAACCACCTGATGTTTAGAAACTTTCGGGGAGCCATCGCCGTCAGCTTATTGCTGGCGTTTTCGATCATTGAGCCACTGGCACCGATTGGTGTTGCGCAGCAACCGCCGCAGCGCGAACGGCGCGTCGCACCCGCCGCATCACCGAGCCCAACTCCAACGCCCGGCGACGTTTCTAGTTCGCCTGCACAACTTTCACAAGTTCCACCGGCAGTCCAACAACGCCCAACCGCCTCCACGACCCGAACGTTGGCGCAGTTGCAAGCGCGCATTTCAGAAATCCTGCGCCGGCCGCAATTGGAGTCGGCAACGATTGGCATCAAGGTCGCTTCGCTCGAGACCGGAAAAGTACTCTTCGAGCAGAACGCAAACAAGCTGCTTAGTCCGGCTTCAAACATGAAGCTTTACACGGTGGCCGCAGGGCTCGACCGGCTCTCGCCCGATTATCATTTTGTGACTTCCGTGTACGCGGCGGCGAAGCCGGATGCTTCCGGAAACATTTCCGGCGACCTTACGATTTACGGTCGCGGCGATCCCTCGATCGCGGCGCGCTTCAACGGCGATTACTTCAAAGGCATCGACGATCTGGCTGCGCGCATTGCTGCCGCCGGTGTCGAACGCGTTACCGGCGATCTGGTTGGCGATGAGAGTTATTTCAGCGGACTACCTTACGGTTCGGGTTGGCAGTGGGAAGACTTGCAATGGGGCTTTGGCGCCGGAGTCAGCGCCTTAAGTGTTAACGACAACCTGGTGAATCTTTCGATTGGGCCGGGACGGCAGGTTGGCGCACCCGCCATAGTTTCTACGGATCCTCCTAATCCATTGCTGACTATCAACAACCGCCTGACTACCGCGGCCAGGGGAACCAAAAGAAATTTGCTGGTCCATCGCGGGCTTGATTCAGATGTGGTGGAAATTCAGGGTTCGATAGCATTGGACGATGCTGGATTTTCAGGGCGGCTGGGCGTGGCGCGTCCGGCGCTGCTGTTTGTTTATCTGCTGCGCTCATCGCTCGCGAAAAAGGGTGTGATTGTTTCCGGAAAATCGCGCACTGTTGCGCCTGCTTTATATGCGGTTCCCGGGAACGCCGGCCCGGCTTCAGGATTAGTTGAGCTAACCAGTTTGCAATCGCCGCCGTTTAGTTTGATTGCGGCCCAGACGTTAAAGCCCAGTCAAAATCTTTACGCTGAATTAATTTTACGAACGCTGGGAAGAGTTGTGCCTTCGTCGAGTCCCAACTCATCCGACGTGGCGCGGACAAGTGAAAGCAGCGGTGTCGAAGTTGTGCGAGCGTTTCTGCGCGAGGCTGGTGTCGATGCGTCGGCGCTGTCGTTGTCGGACGGCTCGGGCCTGTCACGGGACGACATGGTGACAGCCGAAGCGACTCTGCAATTGCTCACTTATATGCGCCGGCAGCGGTACGCAAACATATTTCGCGAAGCTTTGCCGATCGCCGGAGTTGACGGCACGATCCGCAATCGCATGAAAGGCACGCCCGCACAGAATAATCTGCGCGCAAAGACCGGCGAGCTCAGAAGCGCATCCAGTCTTTCCGGATTTGTAACTACCGCAGCCGGCGAAGAGCTTGTCTTTTCGATCATGGTCAACAATTATCCAGACGGCGTTAATCCGCCTTCAGTTTGTATTGATCCGATAGCGGTGCTGCTGGCTTCGTTTGCCGGACACTCGTGAAACAAAACCGCGATGCCTCTTAACTTCATCAAGTTTCATGGCTTCGGCAACGATTACATCGTTATCGAGGCGAACCAGTTTCGCGACCTGAATGTCTTAGGCGAGTTCGCGCGCCGCATTTGCAAGCGCCACTACGGCGCCGGCGCTGATGGCATTGCAGTCGTCAGTCCAGCGCCAGATCAAACGGCGGATTTCCAGGTGCGCATCTTCAATCCCGACGGCAGCGAGGCTGCACTCTCCGGAAACGGAACTCGTTGTGCCGCTGCTTATCTGTATCGCCAACAATTGTGGCAGGCTGAAGAATTGCGCCTGAACACGCGCGCGGGTGTGAAGCGCTACGTTCTGCGAGAAGACGACGGCAACGGCCGGTTTGTATTTGATTCAGAACTGGGCCAACCAAAGTTTGCTTCCGCCTCGATCCCCATGCTGACGGATCGTCCAATGGACCGGGTTGTCGATTACCCACTAGACGTCGCTGGTGAGTCTTTCAAAGTCACGGCTTTGCAAATGGGAAATCCCAACTGCTGTTTGTTTGTTGCTGACTTCAACGAGCTGGATTGGCGCACAGTCGGAAAGACAATTGAGAATCATAAGCAGTTTCCCGACCGCACCAACGTCGTATTTGTGCGCGTTAAAGATCGCAACAACATAGAACTGCGCATTTGGGAGCGTGGTGTCGGCGAGACTACCGCCTCGGGGACCTGCTCCTGTGCTGCCGCCGTGGCCGCGATGGTCCGAAAGGAAACCGAGCACGCAATTGAGGTCGAGATGCCGGGCGGCCGCGCGAAAATCCATTGGCGTGACGACGGCGAGGTTGTCATTACCGGTACGGCTGAAGTAATTTATGCAGGTCAATGGCTCCGCGACGGCTAGGTGCAAAGCGCTAAGAGCAAAGGTTCGCTTAGCTAGCCCGCGGAACTCGCCTTTACTTTGCGCTTAGCCCTTTGCTCTTTGCCCTTGATTCCCCCAATGAATTCTCCCAAGCCTAATAGTAGTCTATTTCCTTTCAATCTATTTCTGCGCCTGTTAGCCGGCGCTTTTTTGGTTGCCGCATTCGGGTCGTTGCCAGCCTGCGGTGGCAAGCTGGTTAAAGAAACGTCTGCCGAACCAGTAGCTGAACGCCCGGCCCCGCCTCCGAGTGATTTCCCGGCCTGGCTTGGCAATGGCGAGCGCAAGTTCTACGGCACCGGTCCGTGGGAAGAAGGTCCGCTCGAAGTTGTTTGGGAGAATAAGACTGGTTTGATTAGTGGCCGCCTGCATAAGGATGGGTGGGGCGGCACTTCCTGGCCCGGCCAGCCTTCGGTTGCAGGCGATCGAGTTTACTTTCCCTCGGCCGATGGCAACGTGTATTGCGTTAACCTTC
>JBDTTW010000108.1:0-8375 GCA_039930405.1 bacterium | reverse complement strand
CTCAGTACTCCGAACTTCTTCTGGTCTACCACCGCAGCCTGCCAAAGCGATTGATCACATAAAGCATCACCACCGCGATCAAGGAAACGATCACCGCGAGTGTGAACGCTTCGTTATCGCGTCCAGCCTGCACCGCGTCGTAGATGGCAACCGAAGCCGTTTGCGTGCGGCCGGGAATATTTCCCGCAATCATAATCGTTACGCCAAAGTCGCCCAACGCGCGCGCAAACGCGAGCGCAGTTGCGGCCAGTACGCCGCGCGCCGCGAGCGGCAGCGTTACGCGAAAGAAAATTAGTCGGCTGTTAAGTCCCAGCGTGCGCGCCGCCGCTTCCAATTCGAGGTTCACGCTTTCAAATGCAGCACGCAGACTCTTAGTGACCAGCGGTAGAGCATGAATCGTCGCGGCAATGATCGCGGCGGTGACGGTGAAGGTAAGACGAATGCCCAGACGGTGGTAGAGAAACCCACCCACTGACGAGCGTGTTCCCAGCAACACCAGCAGGTAATAACCAAGCACTGTCGGCGGCAACACCAGCGGCAGCGTGATGAATGAATCGAGGAGATTGCGTCCGGGGAAACTCTTGCGGGCCAACAACCAGGCGAGTGCTGAGCCGGCAACCAGCGCAATCAACGTGGCCGCGCTGGCAACCGCAAACGACAACTTGATGGGGAACCAATCAATCACGCCATTATCACAAGTAACCCAGGATAAGAATAAGAGCCGTCATGTTAGCCCAGACTGTGTGTTCAAGAGAATGCTCGTCTGGTGAACATCCTCATCTTAACGTTACAATCCGGCTGCTCTGCCGACATCCCTAATCCAAAAACTCGCGCCGGAAGGTTATCCTGATGATTGACTTCAGCATTTCTCCCGAACTCGAAGCTGTGCAGCAACGGGCCGTCACGTTCATGGATGAGTTTGTGTATCCAAATGAAAACAAACTGATCGAGGACGAAGGTCTGCCGGCTGAGCTGGAAAGAGAACTGCAAGAGAAAGTGAAGGCGCTTGGTCTTTGGGCGCCGCATCTGCCCCGCGAGTGGGGCGGCATGGGAAGCGGTTTTATCGGCCAGGCATTGGTCAACGAGATCGCGGGCCGCTCGGTAATCGCGCCGCGCTTGTTTGGTAATGCCGCGCCGGATGCGGGGAACGCGGAGTTGTTGCTGATCGCAGCCACGCCGGAACAGAAGGAGAAGTACCTGCGCCCGCTTGCCGCCGGCGAAGTGCGCTCATGTTTTGCGATGACCGAACCGGAAGTTTCTGGTTCCGATCCCACGGGCCTGCGTACAACCGCAACGCGAGACGGAGACGAGTGGATTATCAACGGACATAAGTGGTTTACCAGTGGCGCTATCGGTTCAGCTTTCGCAATTGTGATGGCGGTGACTGACCCGGCTGCCGACGCGCATCACCGCGCCAGCATGATTCTTGTTCCCAGCGACACTCCGGGTTTCAGCATTGTGCGATCTGTTCCGGTGATGGGTTCGGGTGGAGTGGGCGGTCATTGTGAAGTTCGCTTCGCAGGCTGCCGCGTGCCCGTTACGAATTTGCTCGGTGAGGTGGGATTGGGATTCAAGCTGGCCCAGGCGCGACTGGGACCAGGCCGCATCCAGCACTGCATGCGCTGGATCGGCGCGGCGCAGCGGAGTTTTGACATGATGTGCACTTATGCGCTCCAGCGACAATCGTTTGGCGAGCCGCTTGCGAAAAAGCAGACGGTGCAAAACTGGATTGCCGACTCGGCTGCGGAAATCAACGCCGCCCGGCTAATGACGCTCCATGCGGCCTGGAAGTTGGATCGCGGCGACGACGCGCGCGTTGAGATCTCGTTAATCAAATTTTTCGGCGCGCGAGTCTTACACGACGTAGTTGATCGCGCAATCCAGGTTCATGGCGCGCTTGGCTATACGAAAGACTTACCGCTGGAAATGTTTTACCGGGACGCTCGTGCGGCGCGAATTTACGATGGGCCTGATGAGGTTCACCGGCAGGTGGTGGCGCAACGCATTCTCAAGACTTACGCGCGTGAGAAATAACTCCTTGGAGTGCGGCGCCAGGCCGCCGCTTTGGCCCGCCTCGGCTTGCGTCTTTTAGAAGGGTTGTTGTGATCGGCTGAGCCGACCAAAGCGGCGCCAGGCCGCCGCACTCCAAGGAGTTGACGCTTCATGACAGCGAGTAGCGACAGTACTGCGGTAAGAGCGGGCGAGGAGTTGGACCTCGCGACGCTGGGTCGCTACCTGCGCGAACATCTGCTCCCGCAAACTGCGAACAATGAAATCGCGATCGAACAATTCCCGGGCGGGCATTCAAATCTGACTTACCTGATTCGTTACGGCGAGCAGGAATTCGTGCTGCGCCGTCCGCCAGTGGGCCCAGTCGCCCCGACGGCCCACGACATGCCGCGCGAATACAAACTGCTCTCGGTCATCAATCCTCATTTTCCGCTCGCTCCGAAACCGGTTCTGCTCTGCGAAGACGCGTCGGTTATTGGGGTGCCTTTTTATCTAATGGAACGCCGGCGCGGTTTCATTGTGCGTTTCAAAGTGCCGGAACAAATCGGCGAGAACCTGGAATTACGCCAGCAGCTCAGCGAGTCGGTGGTTCATACGCTGGTTGCGCTGCACGCGGTCGATATCCAAGCGACGGGTATCGTGAACATTGGCAAACCGGAGGGGCTGGTCGCCCGCCAGGTCCACGGTTGGGCAAAACGCTGGCAAGGTTCCCGCACCGGCGAACTCGCCGAGATGGACCATGTCATTCAATGGCTAGTCGAGCGCATTCCGCCTGAGTCAGCAAATGCGACTATTGTTCATAACGATTTCAAACTCGACAACATCATGCTGGCGGAAACGGATCCCGCGCGCGTGATCGCGGTGCTTGACTGGGAGATGTGCACTGTGGGCGATCCACTTATTGACGTGGGACTGTTGCTTACTTATTGGACGATGCGGGGAACGAGCGGAACGCCGGGCGAGCCGGATCGAAATAGTTCCTTGCGGGCGGTAACGAACGGGCCTGGCTGGCTGATGCGTGAGGAGATAATCGAACACTATGCTGCCGGGACGGGCCGCGATCTTTCCCGCATCATGTTTTACGAAACGTTTGCCCGGTTCAAAGTTGCAGTCATCATCCAGCAAATCTACTTTCGTTACGTGCAGGGCCAAACGCGCGACGAACGCTTTCGTAGTTTTGACGGACTGGTGCGCGAGTTGGCTCACGAGGCGCTAGAGTTGGCCGAACGCTCCCGAATCTGACTGGCGACGGCGGCAGGATTTCATCCGCAGATTTCGCAGATTACACAGATAAACGGTTAGATCTAAAAAGAAACTCTAGTTGGCACCTGTAAAGATTTCCCGCTCCAGCATTCCTTTGTTTCTTATTGAAGCTGTGAAATCTGTGTAATCTGCGGATGTTGTGCTTGCACCGGGTGGGAAATGGATGGTTGAGATTAATCCGCAAATTCTACGCTTCAATTCGCTGCCGTCGACCAATCTCGAGGCAGCGAAACGCGCTGCCGAAGGTGCGGCTGAAGGCTTGTGCGTCGTCGCCGCTGAACAAACCGCCGGCCGGGGCCGCCGACAGCGCCAGTGGATCTCGCCTTCCGGAGCCGGGTTGTATTTCAGTATTCTCCTGCGGCCACAATTTGATCAGAACTTGTGGCCGCTGCTGACACTGATGGCTGCGGTTGCTGCGCATGAAGCACTGTTCGCAGCGTGTTCGCTACCGACGGACATCAAGTGGCCCAATGACCTTTTGGTCGACGAAAAAAAACTTTGCGGCATTTTGGCGGAAACAGTCGACACGCTGGCGGGCCGCGCGGTTGTTATCGGCATAGGAATCAACTTGACGCAGAGTGCGTTTCCACCTGAACTCGAAACGATTGCCACGTCGGTTGAGACTGCAACTGGCGTAACGCCGGAGTTGGCAACTCTTCTCGAAGCATTGGTTCGCGAGCTGGCAACACACTACGATGCCCTGAACCAGCCGGGCGGAAAGGCGGCGATTATTCGAGAGTGGTGCGCGCGCTCGTCTTATTGCGAGGGCAAGTTGATCCGGGTGACTGACGACGGTGAAACTTTGGTTGGCACAACTCGCGGACTTGAACGCGATGGCGCATTACGTGTAGAAACTGATGACGGGGAAATTAGAGTCTTGCGAGCAGGCGATGTCTCCAGCGTACGACCGCACTAAATGATCAAGCGCAAACGAATTCTAATAACAACATTTGGCTCCTATGGCGACATGCACCCTTACATGGCGATCGCTGCTGAGTTGCGCGCGCGCGGTCACCAGCCCGTGATCGCCACCAGCGAACTGTATCGCGAGAAAATCGGAATAGCTGGTTTTGAATTCGTGCCGGTGCGTCCGCATATCGCGCCGCCGCAGGAACAGGATGCGGACATGATGAACAAGGTCATGAATCCGCGATCGGGAAGCGGCTTTCTCTTGAACGAAATGCTTTTTCCTTTTGTGCGCGAGGCGTATGAAGATCTATTGCCGGCGGTCGACGGCGCAGATCTTTTGCTGACGCACCCGATTTCGTTTGCCGGCCCGCTCGTCGCTCAAACCACTGGTGTCCCCTGGGTTTCGTCAGTACTGGCTCCAGTTTCATTCATGTCGGCTTACGACCCACCGCTGCCCCCATTCTGGCCCTGGATGCGCCATGTTGGATTGTTAGGTCCTCGCGCCACCGCGGCATTCTTCAAGCAGGTCAAAAAAGTTTATAAGAACGAGTTTTACGATCGGTTCAGAAAGGAGCTTGGTTTGCCTGATCGCGGTAGTCCGGTTTTTGAAGGACAGCATTCCCCGACAATGATTCTCGCGCTTTTCTCGAAGCTCCTCGCACAACCGCAACCGGATTGGCCGTCGCAAACGCACGTTACGGGATTCGCATTTTATGGCGGCGACCATGAACAGGAGATGCCTGCGGAGTTAACGCGTTTTCTGGACAAGGGTGAGGCGCCAATTGTTTTCACGCTTGGCACGTCGGCTGTCTGGGTTGCGCAGGATTTTTATCGTGAAAGCATCGCGGCTGCAAAATCGGTTGGGCGTCGCGCCGTGTTACTGATCGGTGATGAGCGTAACAAGTTAGACGCCTTGCCGCCGGGAATGATCGCCGTCAATTATGCGCCTTTTGAAAAGTTGCTGCGATACGCCTGCGCAATTGTCCATCATGGTGGCGTGGGTACGACCGCGGAAGGCTTGCGTGCCGGCGTTCCTACGCTGATCGTGCCCTTCGCGTTTGATCAACCCGACAATGCGGCTCATGCTGCTCGGCTGGGTGTCAGCCGCACCTTGCCGCGCCCAAAGTATCGAGTAGCGCGCGTTGCGAGGGAACTCGACATTCTCTTAACCAAAGCTGACTATACAAACAGAGCGCGCGAGACCGGTCGCTTGCTGCGACAGGAAAATGGCGCCGCTGCCGCTTGCGAGCTCCTGGGAGAAGTCTTACGCGAACAACGGAACGTCTCGGCACCGCAAATTGAGGAACCCGCTTATGCTTCTGGTGATTGACGCCGGAAACACAAATACTTCGCTGGGAGTGTTCCAGCAAACAGAACTCGTGGCCCACTGGCGCTTGACCACGGCGCGTTCCCGGACCGTGGACGAGTATGGCGTGCACGCTCGGAATCTGTTCGAGCTTGCTGGACTCGACGTTAAGGCGATCGGTGCGATTGCCATTGCCTCAGTTGTGCCGCCGTTGAACTACACCCTGAAGACGATGGCGGAAACTTATTTTCACCTGACTCCGTTTTTCATAGATCATTCGGTTGACACCGGCTTGCCCATTCTTTATGAACCCGCCGGCGATGTGGGCGCGGATCGAATTGTCGATGCGGTCGCTGCGGTTACGAAATATGGCGCGCCTTGCATTGTGGTTGATTTCGGAACCGCGACGACATTCAATGCAATCAACGCTCGTGGCGAGTACATGGGCGGCGTCATCACGCCCGGCATCATGATTTCGTCCGAAGCGCTTTTTGAGCGGACTGCCAAACTGCCGCGTGTGGACATCAGACGGCCGAGCACTGTGATTGGATCGTCAACAATCGCGGCGATGCAGTCAGGGCTCTATCACGGCTTCGTTGGTCTGGTAGATGGCGTGCTAAAGAAAATGATTGAAGAGATTGGCAGCACGCCGCGAGCGCCTCGAGTGATTGCCACCGGCGGACTGGCTTCGCTGATTGCCACTGGTTCCGAGTTTATCGACTTGGTTGATGAGACCCTGACCCTGGAAGGATTGCGGCTGATCTACGAACGAACCCATCCGGCCCTTACTAATTGAATTATTTTAATTACTTCACAGAAATTGAAGATGCGTTTGTCCGTCGCCGGGGTAAGCATCTGCTGCTCAGCCCAATGGACTGGGCCTTGATCGAGAGCTGGAAAGAAATGAACGTGCCGCTGCACGTGGCGTTGCGCGGCATTGAAAAATCCTTCGACTCGTGGGAATCCAAGCCGCGCAAGCGCAGCGTGAAAAGCTTGCTTTATTGTCAGGAAGAGGTTGAAGCTCAATACGCTGAATGGCTGGATGCGCACGTTGGCAGTGCGGCTGAGAGTGAAGCCGAGGACAGCGTTGCGGGCGCACGAGACAGCGCCGGTTTACCATTTCCGCGCGCGGACATTCTCGAACATCTCGAGCGTTGTCGATCTGGTTTGTCCGCGACCGCAGTGAAGCGGAGCCAAACTACTGCTGATGATCTGGTTGATGCTTTGCAACGTGCGGCGGCACAACTGGCGGAGCTGCAAAGCGATTTCGCCGCCGCGACTTTGCCGAATGCGCAGAAGCTGGAACAATCGCTGACTGGCGTTGAACGCCTGCTGAGCGACGCGATTCTTTCCGTCGCTGGTTCTGATGAACTTGAAGAGCTGACCAGGGAAGTGGAAAAGCAGTTGAAGCCCTACCGCAAGCAAATGGAGCCGGCAGTTTACGCGCAGACACGAGATAATCTTTTGCTGAAACGTTTGCGCGAAACTTTTGGCGTGCCGCGGCTGAGTTTGTTTTATATCTAGCTCGCGAAATTTTGAATCAAGACAGCGGCGAAACACTGATGGGCCCTACCGACGTCCAGGACAAAAGTCTGGTTGAGATTGAACGGCTGCTCCCCGGCGGCTTCGGCCTGGCGCATGCCGAGGGCCTGACATTATTTGTCGCGCTTGCCGCGCCCGGTGACATCCTGCGCGTCAAGATCGAACGTAAGCGCGGTTCGGTCGGCTTTGCATCGATCGTCGAAGTTGTTAAGCCTTCTTCCGTTCGCATCGAGCCGCCTTGCCCGTATTTCGGCCTGTGCGGCGGCTGCGATTTTCAACAGCTCGAGTACGAAGCACAGCTGGCTGCGAAAGTTGAAATTATTCGCGACTGCCTGCATCGCATTGCGCGGATTGAAACGCCGCCCGACATCGTGATGGTTCCTTCGCCGGCGCAATGGCAGTATCGCTCGCGTGCTAACTGGCAATTTGATCCGAAAGCGAAACGGCTTGGTTATTTTGCGCGCGCTTCTCACGAGGTTGTCGACGTCGAAGTCTGTGCAGTGCTGCGGCCGGAGTTGCAGCACACGCTGGAGCGTTTGCGCGAGCAGATGCGGGAAGGCACGCTTTCCAAAAAGTTGACTGACATCGAGGCGGTCGCCGGCGACGAGGATGTTTCGCTTGCTTCGGCGACCACTCACTTTAGATCGAAAGAAGTCAGCCGGCGCATTGGCAACGAGACCTTTTATTTCGGCGCCGAGGCATTCTTTCAAATCAATCACGAGCTGTTGGAATTGTTGCTCGGCGAAGCGGTCGGAGAAGAGACGGGGAAGACGGCGATTGATCTCTATTCAGGCGTCGGGTTGTTCACCTTGCCACTGGCGCGGCGATTCAACCAGGTCACCGCGGTTGAGGCGAACGGGCGCGCGGTTGACTACGCGCAGCACAATCTGGATGCAGCCGAACTCAACAACGTCGAGCTTGCCAACATGAGCGTGGCTGAATGGTTGAAACACTGGCTTGGCTTTGAGCGGCCCGACCTTTTATTGCTCGATCCGCCGCGCACCGGCGCCGAAACCGGTGTGATTGAGGGAATTCTTTCCGTGGCGCCGCAAAAAATCTGTTATGTTTCGTGCGACCCGGCCACGCTCTCGCGCGATCTCAACAAGTTGCTTGAAGGCGGTTATTCGCTCGACTCCATCGTTGGTTTCGATATGTTCCCGCAAACGCATCACGTCGAGACTGTCGTGCGCCTGACTCATAGCGAGTTCTAGAACGCTGAGATCCCAATTACTTTGAGGTCTCGGCTCGGCAATCACCCTGCCGCTTTAATCCAACTCAGACAATGTCTAATCGCAGTCCTGCGGTTGCAGTGGCGGCCTATCCCTTGGCGCAGCTTGCCTGTGCG
>JBDTTW010000107.1:0-8225 GCA_039930405.1 bacterium | reverse complement strand
AGAAGCTTTCAGGATGAAGTTCGGAGGCTCTTGACCAAGCACAAAATAAACTGGGACGAGAGATATATCTGGGATTGACGCAACCGCTTTGCGGTTTTGTATCGATCTGCTTCCCAAGGTAGCCGCTCTCGCGGCAACCTTGGGCTGAAGGACGAAACCGCGTTGCGGTTAAGCGTCGTACAAGCGCTCTCACCCACCATCGGCGCGTTGTTTTGCCGCAGCCGCGACCGCCGCCAGGCGCTGTACTTTCTGTGCAAAAGTTTCGCCAGCAACTGGACCAGTATCGGTTACGCCGCAGTAAGTGGATCGCAGCATGAGTGTGCGATCAGCTTGTCCGGTGGGTTTATGCGCTTCACCTGTTGCCGGCGTTGCGGTAACGGGCGGAGCAGCAACGACTGCTTCGGGCGCTGCGACTGATGAAACTGAAGCAGCTTGACTTGGCGTTGCTTCCACTGGAGCAGCGGCGGGAGCGACTGTCCCACCGCCTTCTTCCGCGCGACGCTTGGCTCCATCGGACACGGCCTTTAGCCGCGCCACTTTCTGTGCAAAGGTTTCGCCAGCTACTGGCCCGGTATCTACAACTCCGGAATAGGTTGTGCGCTGGAATAACTGCCGGTTGGCTTCTGCACCAGCTTTGACGGCCAATTTTGCCGCCGCAGGAGTCGCTGGTTTTGCTGCGGCAGGTGCGGCTGGCTTTGCGGCAGCAGTTGATGCCACTGTCGGCGTTGCAGGTTTCGCGGCGGGCGCGTGCGCCGCCGTTGTCTCCATTATGAAAACACCGCGCGCGTCTTTCTTAATCACCGGCAAAGTGCCGCCGGCCGCTTGCAGCAGGGCTGACAACTCCGCTTCGACAAAACGATGCTGCTTTTGCGGATCGCGCACATGGCCCAGCGGCGGACCCATGTAATACGTGCCGCAGGTCTGGCATTTGAACAACACGTCATCACCGCGCAGATGAACTTCGGCAGGCTCACCTGCGGTCTTCAACTGCTTCAAGTGACCCCAGCAGGGTTTCCCCTTCTCGTTTTTCTCGTTGCAGACGGTTTGCGCGTTGGTGATTCTTTTCGGAACCGGCGCAGTCGTGGCGGTCGACACCTGTTTGTCTGAACTTGCTTCGGAGGCAGTTGCGGTCATAAGCGTATTTGCTGCGCGATTAGTTGGAGTGCTTACGCGATGAATCTTACCCAGTTGAGCAAATCGCCGTCAATGAAGATAACGAACTGCTCGTTACAATTTTCACCGTGGTATCCTGAACGCAAATGTTTAAGGACCTGGCGGGAGCAATTTGGCGGCGAACGCCGGCAAGACTAAAGAGATGGGGCGTGCGTTTTACGCAGCCGCGTTTCACTGTGACCGCCGGAGCTGTCATTACCAACACTGAAGGGCACGTGCTGTTGCTGCACCATCGTTTTCGTCCCGGTTCGGGCTGGGGAATACCCGGCGGCTTTATTAAGCGAGGTGAACAACCGGACCAGGCGTTGCGTCGCGAATTGCGCGAAGAGGTCGGGTTGGAAATCCAGGATGTGAGTTTGTTTAGAACTCGGGCGTTCAAGGAAGCCCGGCAGGTCGAGATCGTTTTTCGTTGCCGGGCGCGAGGCGAAACCCAACAACTGAGTTTCGAGATCAAACGGCTGGCGTGGTTTGACCCGCATGATTTGCCGCAAGAGTTACCGCGGGACCAGGTGGAGTTAATCAAATTAGCGGTTGCCGATGGAGCAAAAACGCATGATTGATGTATGCTGTCGGCGAATAAAAGTACTGAGTTATGAGTACTGAGTACTGAAGCGCCACGACTTACGGAGTTGTATTAACTCAGCACTCAGTTCTCAGCACTCAGTACTGATTCCTACCTTTGGAGAATAAAATGGTTGATCTGATTCCGTCGTCTGACACTGTAATGCAGATGCTGAAGCGCACCGGCGCTTTTCGCGAAGGCCACTTCGTCTATCCTAACGGCAAGCACTCGCCGCATTATTTTCAGATGCCGCTGGCGTTTCGTTACTACGATACCGCGCGCGTGTTGGCCGTCGCACTGAGCAGAAAATTTCGCATCGATCGTGACGTTTCCAGCCAGTTGCCGAAGGTGTCAATCATCAGCCCCAGCTCCGGTGGAATTCCGGTGGCCTTTGGCGTACGCGACGCCCTGAGCGCGGAGCAGATTTACTGGGCCGAACAGGAAGGCGGCAAGCGCATGTTCCGGCAGTACATCAACAAGGGTGAAGTGAACCCGTGCATTATCGTGGACGATATTATTCGCAGCGGTGCGGCGATTGAAGAAACGGTCGCGCTAGTGGAATCACTGGGCTCAAACATTATTGGCTGCGGGGCAATCGTGCGGTTTAGCTCAGCGCCAGACACCGTGCAGGGCGTGCCCATAAAATCCCTGGTCACGTTTGATGCGCCTATGTATGACGATGCGGCGTCTTGTTCCGATTGTATGAAGGATGCGCCAATTGAGAATGTTCGCTTCTAATTTACCGACCCGAACCTTTCATATTTAGTCTGCCCGGCACCTGCTTCCTGCACGGTGATATGTTCTTCGTTCATACCTTTGATCCCTGGGCCGGGCCCAACTCATTTTGTGCCCGGTACAGTTGCAGTCTGATTCGACAACAACAGTTTCCTGACCGGTGTTTTTGATACCAAAGTAAACATTCTCGTGTAGAATCCCGCCACTTCAGCCGGAAGAGTAAACCAAACCCGCTACGTTTGCGGGCGGTCAGTTACTTCAATCCTTTCGGCACGCAGTCGAAGGTTTAACTGAGTTCCGACCCAGGATTTTGCGTTACCGATCGACGCACGCTTTCATAACCCGCCAGCCCAGAACTGAGACATGACCGCAGCGATTGAACCTATCCTTCGTGAGTTGGGATCCCAAAATCCCCAGGAAGCCTGGGACGAGTTTCTGCGTGAATATGCGGCCCACATCCTTCAAGTCGTGCGCCAGTTTGAAAAGAATTCCGATCAAGCCTCGGACTGTTTCCAATTTGTTTGTGAACGCCTGGTCGACCATAAATTTCGGCGTCTGCGCAAATTCAAAATAGATGGCGCCGCTAAATTCCTAACCTGGCTGCGTGTCGTCGTGCGCAATCTGTGCCTTGACTGGCAACGCAAGCAATCGGGACGCAGGCGATTGTTTGCATCCGTTTCCAGACTTTCACCGCTTGATCAGGAAGTATTTCGTCTTATTTACCAACGAGGTAATACGACTGAAGAGAGTTTGCAAATGCTGGCTCCTCAGTTTCCGCGAATAACCGAGAGCCGAATTACTGAAAGTCGAGGACGCATTGACAAGGAGTTAACAGTTAGTCAGCGTTGGTCGCTGGCACAGAAGGCGGCGCAAGCGAATTCGACGACGTCCGCAGTCATTGAGGCCCCCGAAACCATCGTCCGGGAAATACCTGACGCCAAACCCAATCCAGAAGAACAGTCCATCCAGGACGAGAGCCGGCGAAGACTTAGACTCCTGATGCGCCGTCTTCCTCCTCAGGAACGCTTGCTGCTCCGCCTGCGTTTTGAGCAGGAACTAACGCTGGAGCAGTGCGCGCGGCTGACGGGACTGGTTAACGCGCAGCGTGTTGATCGGCAACTGAAAGAGATTTTGAACCGCTTGCGAAATGAATTGGGCCGATAAGAATGGCTGCGGAAAATTCAGAGGCGCGTCCGTGAAATAAGTGAGAGCGAGGTCGAGGCCGGGAACTTTAATGAATGAGAAAGAAAAATACTTGTCGCAGTCTGAGCCGCATGAGCTCTTTAAACGCGGTTGGCGCTGCCCGGACGACATCAAACTCGCAGCGTACTCCGATCAACTCTTGTCCGGTGAATTGAAGCGATCTATAGAACGTCATCTTGCGGGATGTGATTCATGCCTGGCCCACATGACTTTTCTGGTGCGGTCTTCTGATACGCCCGACCCTGAGTCAGTGCCTGCTCATCTTCTGGCGAAAGTGCGAAATCTCGTTCCGGCTGGGCCCGCTTCAAACTCCCACGCCTGGCGTTGGGCCTTAGCATCAACGGCGGTTGCCGGTTTGCTATTTGCGGCAGTGCTTGGAATTGCTTGGCAACAAAGGCACGCGAAAAAGTCTGCCGACCAGACGCTGGTAGCCAGGAACGAAGCGCCCCCCGCAGCCTCGTCAAGTGTTCTGCCATCTGCACCGATAGAAACTGCGCCTGTCCGCCCTGGCCCACCTGAGACGCGTAAACAGGAGACACCGCCAATACGATCAACACCATCGGGCGTGCGTGGTACGTCGAACCCAGGATCGGTATCGCCCAATCTGGTGTTCCCAAGCGAAGGCGCAACCGTCTCTGCGGGAGCCTTGGTTTTTCGCTGGTTGCCAATCCAGGACGCACAGTTCTACGACATATCAGTAATGACGGCAGCCGGCGAATTGGTTTTCTCCGGTCAATCGGAAAAGACACAAGTCAGATTGCCGGCCGCATCGAGGCTGAGATCTGACAGTAAATACTTTGTGCAAGTTACCGCCAATCTGCCGCAAGGCAACACGATTAAGTCGCCGGTTGTAAGTTTCCGCGTTTCCCGTTGATTAGTTAACGAAATGCATTCCTCCAAACTAATCCTTTGCCTGGTGTTGGCACTGCTCCCCCTCGCGGCGAACGCACAAGCCCCGAACATTGCGGTCAACCCTAATGCCAATTCAACTACAAAAGTTCAAAAGGCTGCGGAGGTATTGAGCTCAGCTCGGAAGCTTTATGCTGAAGAGGGACCTAAAGTCGCCTTCCCGGAGTTTGAAAAGGCGTTGACGCTTTTTCGTAATGAAAAAGATCGTTTGGGCGAGGCGATTACAATCGGTTTAATCGGAAACTGCTATAAGAAATTTGGTGACTTTCCCAAAGCACTCGAATTTCTGCAACGCGCCCTGGCAATGAAACGCGAACTCGGCAATCGCGGCGAGGTAGGCAAGACCCTCAGCCACCTGGGCTTACTGTACTGGGAAATGGGTCAGTATCCACCAGCCATCGAGCAGTTCAATCAGGCTATTGCTCTCGGCGCGCAACTCAATGATCACGTCCTCGAGGCTTCTGCGCACAATAACCTGGGCCTTGTTTATGACGAGCTCGGCGAATACAGGAAATCGATCGCTGAATATACGCGGGCGCTGGAACTCTATCGCGACACGGGTTTCGAACGAGGTGTCAGCGATGCCACCGGAAATATTGGCGGTAAACATCTGTTGCTAGGTGAATACAGCGAGGCGTTGCGCTATTACCAGCAGGCCCTGGCAATCGATGAGCGCGCGAATCTTAAACCGGGAATGAGTTTGGATTTGCAGAACATCGCCTTGTGCTTTGTGGGAATGGGTCGCTTACCGGAGGCGCTTGATACTTTCGACCGCTCGATCAAACTAGCGGCGGAGGCCGGTCTGAAGAAAGAGGCAGCCGACTCGCAAAAAGGAAAGGCCAGCGCGCTTGTTCAGTTGGGGAAGTACGCCGATGCTTTGGCGCAATACCGTGCGGTCCTGGAAGTTTATGAAGGCGCGGGACTGAACCAACAATTGATTGAAGGTCTGGGCGACTTGGGAAATCTCGAATTGCGTCTTGGTGATGGGGCTTCGGCGGAACGAGAATTCCGACGCGCGCTGGATCTTTCACGGTCGATTAATCATCCGCGCGGAGTCACGACGAATCTGATCGCCCTCGGAGATTTAGAGTGGCGGCGCAAGAGATACGAGGCGGCAGCGACGTTCTATCGCGATGCTCTCGGGCGGGCTACTGCAGCCGGTGATCAGGGCTCGGCGGCCGCAGCCGGCATCCAACTGGCACTGGCGGAACGAAGCGTTGGACATCTCGACATTGCGGCCCGCGAAGCAAAAAATGCCGCGGACATTGGTCGCGCAACGCAGGCACGTCTCGTCGAAGGCGAAGCGCTTTACGCGCTTGGCGAAATAGCGCGTTCTGCCGGCAAGCATGAAGGCGCACTCAATAACTTTGCCGCTGCTCGCGAGATTGCGAGCGCTATCGGCAATCCGGAATTGAGCTGGCGACTCGCCTTTGGCAGCGGGCAGTCACTTGAGAGCCTCCACCGGAATGAAGAGGCGCTGGCCGCTTATCGTTCGGCAATAAAGACTATTGAACAAGTCCGAAACGAATTGCGCGAGGAGCGTTTTCGGGCTGGTTATATTGAAGACAAATACCAGGTTTATCTCGCGTTGGTGGAATTGTTGTTGAAACTCGGACGGGCCGACGAAGCTTTTTCGGTTAGTGAAAAACTTCGCGCCCGTAGTTATCTTGATCTGCTAAGTCGTGGACAGTCTCCCATTCGTAATCCGAAGCAACGGCAGACTGAGGCGATCCTCAAAAATCGCATCCAGCAGTTACAACAAAACATCGATGCCGAAGCCGCAAAACCAGTTCCGGAACAAAAACGTCAGCTCGTCGATCTTTTCTCGCGCGAACTAGGCGAGGCCGAACGCGATTACGAAAATTTCCTGGATGACCTGCGCAGTACTGACCCCGGCTATGCCTCCGCGCGCTCAACCAGCATTGCCACGGGGCTAGAAGTTGGGCAGAAGTTAAGTCCTGGCACCGCCCTCATTGAATACGTGCTGTCTGAAACTTCATTAAGCATTTTTGTGCTGCGTGAGGATGGTCTACGAGCGCTGACAGTCCCCATCGATGCGGCCAATCTGCGCGCGCGCGTTGAGTTGCTGCGTAGCCTGATGGTGCGCCAACACACGGACGAATGGAAATTGCCGGCAGAAAAACTTTATCAGGCCTTGATCTCCCCAGCGGAAGATGCTGGCTGGTTGCGCGGTATTGAAAGACTTTACCTCGTTCCGCATTCCATTTTGCATTACGTACCTTTCGCCGCTCTGCGAAAAGTGTCGAATGGACGCGAAAGACTTCTGGTCGACAAATTTGTGCTCGCCTACTTGCCGGCTGCGGCGCTGCTCGTCAATGGAGACGCCGCGAGTGTCAGCAGTAAATCTGTGCTTGCTATGGCGCCCTCCAATTCGCGCTTGCGGTTTACGCAGCAGGAATCGCGTAGCGTGTCAAACTTTTTCCCAAAACAACACACGCTTTTACTGGGTGCGCGCGCCACCGAAAGCTCATTCAAAAATCTTGCGGGGGACTACGACGTAATCCACTTGGCGACGCACGGCTTTTTCAACAAGCTCAATCCGCTTCTTTCGGGTGTCCTGCTTGAGCCCGATGCTGAAAACGATGGGCGACTGGAAGTGCATGAGATATTTGGCCTGCAACTTCATGCGCAACTGGTGACGCTGAGTGCGTGCGATACGGCTTTAGGCAGTGGTTACTTTACGGAAGTACCGGCTGGAGACGACTTGGTTGGCCTGACCAGAGCGTTTCTTTCTGCCGGAAGTCCGACGGTGCTGGCGACGCTTTGGGAAATCAATGATCGCTCATCCGTCGAAACTATGCGCGACTTTTACCGCCAGGTTGGCAAGAGCGACAAAGCTTCGGCCTTAGCGAGTGTGCAACGAGGGATGCGGCACCAGGGACCTTACCGGCACCCGTACTATTGGGCGCCCTTTGTCCTGGTGGGCCGCATGAACTGATAACTCGGCGTCGGCCGCGAAACCTCCAAGGTGCGACCCCGCTTGGAGGGCGGTGCTGGCCGGCACTGCAAAGGAGTTGATCCTGCGAAAGCCAGGATCCTTATAGAGATTTTGCAATGGCAGCGGAAAAAATAATTGCATGTCCGTGTAGTTAGCCGAATCACCCCACGCAGCCCATGGTGCGTTAGTTCACGAACGCTGCTCCCACAGGAGTGGACTAGGAGAACCCGATGAAGCCCAGACAGACAACCTCCCTCTTTTTGCTGATATTTACATTTTTGTTAATGAGTGCCGCTGCTGTTGGAACCCAGGCCCAACAGATTCAGGTAACCGCCGCTAATCCCACGTCGACCGCGCAAGGCACCATCAACCTGAACGTGAAGGTCACCGGCAAAGGCTTCAAGAATGGCGCCAACGCAAAGTGGTTCGTGACTGGGACGACGGATCCCGGCGGTGTCACGGTTAATTCGACCACCTTCGTCAATTCCGGCGAACTCACTGCAAACATCACCGTTGCGGACACGGCAGTCATCGCCAACTTCGATATTCAAGTACTGAACGCAGACGGTCGCGGTGGCAAAGGGACCGAGTTGTTTGCTGTTACTGCCAAAGGCGGCGGGTCGGCTGGTTGCCCGGCACTTGCGCCTGCACCTACGAGCGACACGAAATGCTATTTGGCCATGC
>JBDTTW010000106.1:0-7254 GCA_039930405.1 bacterium | reverse complement strand
CTGTCCTCACCCCAGCAACCATGTGATGGAAGGATTCACCAACCATCTAGTTGGGAGGAGTATAGCGCGCTAAATTAAATTTGCAAAGCGCACTCGACAATTATTTTTACTCGTTAGAAATCTCGCACAAGCCAGCCCGGCAAGCCATCCATTTGTCTTAACTTGCCTACTAAAAATCGAACTTAGGTTTCTTGCTGTCTAACTTTCGGTAGGTGCCGGCGGCAGTGACGTTGGCGCCGAAACCGCAACCCTCGTCCTTGAGTTGCGCAACGCGGACGCGGCTGGCAAAGAATTCAAACTTCAATTTGCAGTCATCCTGATCGTAAAGAGCAACTCCACTTTGCAGGGCCACAATTCCCTGCAGCTCGCCATTGTGAATGTTGTCCGGATAGTTATGACTCACCCATAGGGCCAACAAATAGAATTTGATTTTTCCGCCGGCGAGCTGTTGCACGTCTAGACGATTACGAAACTCATCTTTAGTCAAACGATAGTGACCGGTGGCACTTTTGGCATTAGCCCGCCGCGGCGCTTGCGCTTGTACGGCACCGATCGCTGACGTCAACAAAATCAGCGCGGACATCTTGACTAGTTTTATGCTTCGCATAGGAAATCATGAATACAGCGCAATCAGCTCCAGCGCATTCCCATCTGGATCGTCAAAGTACAGCGACACGCTGTTCATCCATTCATGGACCACGGGCGCAGAAACTTCCACGCCTTTTTCTCTCAGCATTTTCTCGGCGCTGCTGATGTCCGCTTCGCCGACAGTGAAGGCAAAATGCTGCTTGGGCCAATTGCCCTTGTCTTCCTGTAAGACGACCATGCCGGCGTTGCCGCCTGCATAGAGGAATAACCAATTGCGCCGCTCGTCCCGCAAGCCTTCTCTCAGTCCAAGCACGCCGGTATAAAACGCCTCCGCGCGCGCCAGGTCTTTTACGCGAACTGCAATTTCGTAAACGCCCTTTATCGGTAGCATAGATGACCTCCGCGGAGCTGCGAGTTTAACTGCGAGCTGGATTCGGGAACAAGCGTTTTGCTGAGGCTAAACGGCCAAAGCGGCAGCCTCTTTCTTTTTCACTCTTTAACGGCAGCAGATTGCGAGGAATGAGTGCTGGTTCCGGCGCTACTTCAACAACCTTTCCCCATCTCGCTGCATCCGAACGTGCTGCCAACCTCTCCCGCTTGCAAAAGGAATCGAGTCTTGTTACACCTGCTTTGGTGGAATTGCTTGCCTGGAGAATCAACATGAAACAGATTTTGCGCTCTTTTTATTGCCTGCTAGTCGTGCTGGCTTTGTTTGCGCCTGCCCTCGCCGACACTATTCGTCTGAAGGACGGCAGCGTCATCCGCGGCCAGGTGATTGCCTTTAAGGATCAGCAGTTCACGGTATTGATCGGTTCGGGGTCGCAGGGTCGCCGCAGTCGAACGACCATCTACGTCGAAGACATTGAGTCGATCGAGTTTGACTCGGCGACTACCGCAGCAGCCTCGGCGTTGGCGAATGAAGACACCACAACCCCCACCAGTTCAACTACACCAGTCTATCAGCCACCGCGAAGCAATCCCCCGGCTGACACCAGCAACAACCCAGCACCGCGCGTAAACAACCAAACACTGCCGTCTAGTTCGCCCACTTTCTTTACCATAAAAGTCGCGGTTCGGGCTGACAATGCAAACAACGGCTGGTCCAACAGTGGCTTGGTGGTGCGCAAAGGCCAACGCCTGCGAATAACTGCAACCGGACGCGTATCGTTGGGTGGTGGTCGTTTCGCAACCCCAGCAGGAATCCCGGGCACAGACAACGATAAACTGATGCGGACCGAAGCGACGGGCGCTTTAATAGCCGTGATCGGCGACGACAATGACGACTTTCTGTTAATCGGAACGCGCCGCGATTTCGTCGCCCAGCGCGATGGCGTCCTGTTTCTCGGGGTGAACGAGGGAAATCTTGCGGACAATACCGGCACTTACGATGTGGTGATCGAGGCTGAAGCGGGCGGCGGCCCGAGGTAAATCAGGCAAACCCCCCGCTTGTTAATGAGCATCACAGTGCCAGGTTCAGTTGTAAAGCAAACTGTTAGTTTGCGGTGGTTCATTTCCGCCCAACTGGAAGGCTGCGCAACCACCGTAAACTAACAGTTTGCTTTACATCATTTTTCATCTTGGGTAAATGCAATGAAGCTCCCGCAATTCGCGCTCTCTCTATTCGCCGCGATTATCCTTTCGGCTTTGCTAATCGCGCCGCTTGCCGATTCTGGGTTCGCGCAGTCGCGCCGCCAGCCACCCACCAGCAACGAAAAGAAGAATAAGCGGCCAACAGAAACGGGAGAAAAGAAGGAAGAACCGCCGCCTCCCGACCTTGTCGGCAGACCCCAGGACGCTGAGAAGGTTACCGTCTCGACGCAAATCGTAAACGTCGACACAGTCGTTTACCACAAGAAGAGCGGGCAGATTGTTACCGGCCTGAAGAAGGAAAACTTCACCATCTACGCCGACGGGCAGCCGCAGGTCACCACTAATTTTTCCACGCCTGAAGCGCCGATTACGGTGGCCATGGTGGTCGAGTACAGCAAGTGGTCGGAAGAGTTTGGTTACTACGGCAGCAGTGGTCAGGACCCGGGTACCTACGAAGTGATTCGTCCTACGGCCATGTTCCTGTCCCAGTTCATTAAGCCGCCCGACGACTATGTTTCGGTCGTGGCTTTTGATGTTCGCCCGACGCCGCTGACCGATTTCACGAATGATCCGACGCGCATCAGTCAGGTGATCAATTTACTGCTGCGAAATGTTCCCGCCTTTCGCGAAACCAATCTTTTCGATGCGCTGAAGTTTGTGCTGGTCGGCGGGCGCGGCGATTCGGTGGTGTTGGATAATTCGAAATCTGAAGAGTCTGATTATGCCGGACTCGTCAGCATCCAGGGCCGCCGTCGGGCGGTGATACTCATCGCGTCGGGCATCGACACGTTCAGCAAGATCAATTACGGCGACGCGCGCAAGGTTCTGCAAAACGCCGGCATTCCCATTTACATCATTGGCACTGCAAACCTTTTCTTTAAGAAGTATGAAGATCGCCTGGATGCGGTAGATAGTATTTCGGGCACACCTGGTCGAATGACCTTCTATCAGGCGCAAAACACGCTCAAGACTTTTGCTAGTGAAACGGGCGGCTCCTATTATCCGGTAACGTTTCCGGGCGAATTGCCCAACGTGCTCGGCTCGATCAATTCCCTGTTGCGCAGCCAGTATAGTCTGGCCTTCAATCCCGGCGACGTGCACGACGGCAAGCAACATAAGATTAAGGTAAGCGTCGACGTCAACGGCGACGGCGTCCCTGACGACAAGGAGTACATCATCCAGGCGCGTTCGGTGTACAACGCTCCGAAACCCGACGCGGTTCCTAAGCCGTAGTGGACAGCAACAAGCAGCAAGTTCAGGCAGCGACTTAACATGTCGCTGCCTTCTTTTTTTCCCTAACGGTGATACGCTTTGGTTGTGAAAAAGACCGATGTGGTGATTATAGGCGGAGGCGCCGCCGGACTCTTTTGTGCGATTGAAGCGGGCAAACGAGGTCGCAAAACTGTGTTACTCGAGCACGCCGGTCAGATTGGCAAGAAGATAGCGATCTCGGGAGGCGGCCGTTGTAACTTTACCAACGTCAACACAGCCGCGGATAATTTCATTTCGGAGAACCCTCATTTCTGTAAGTCAGCGCTGGCCCGTTACACGCCTGCTGATTTCATCTCGCTCGTAGAAAAGCATCGCATCCCTTATCACGAGAAAAAACTAGGCCAGTTGTTTTGTGATGACAGTTCGCGCCGCATAATCGAAATGCTGCTGCTGGAAGCCCGCAATGCCGGCGTCGAAATCAAATGTGGGTCGCAGGTGCGCAGCGTAGCGAAGGCAGAACCAGATGCTTTGGCGGACACGTGGCCGTTCGCAGTCGAAACCGACGCGGAAAGTTTTGTTTCTCAATCCCTAGTCATCGCCACCGGCGGTTTATCGATACCGCCGCTCGGCGCTACTGATTTTGGTTACAGTCTGGCGCGCCAGTTTGGTCTTTCCATTGTTCAACCTCGGGCCGCGCTCGTGCCGTTTACTCTTTCGCCTGAAGTATTGCGCAAATTGGCGCCTTTAAGTGGAGTGTCGCTCGATGTCGCCGTCGCCTGTCAGCGAAAAGAATTTCGCGAGAACCTGTTGATAACGCATCGCGGTTTGAGTGGTCCGGCCATCCTGCAAATTTCTTCGTATTGGCGTCCGGGACTGAGCGTGAACATTAACTTGCTGCCGGACCATGATGCGTTTGAACTTTTGCGCGATCATGAGAACAGGGAGATCTCGCTGGCTAATTTTCTCGACCAGTTTCTGCCGCGCCGGTTCGCCGACGCATGGTGCGCACTTCAGTTCCCTTCGCAGCCTCTAAAACGTTACAGCGTTGCGCAGCTCGCGGACATTGCCAAAAAACTAAAGCAATGGCAGGTCAGGCCGAGCGGAACTGAAGGCTTTAAAAAGGCGGAGGTGACGGCGGGAGGCGTGGCGACGACAGAGCTTTCCTCAAAAACAATGGAAACAAAAAAAGTGCCCGGTCTTTATTTCATCGGCGAGGTAGTTGACGTTACCGGCCACCTCGGTGGGTATAACTTCCAGTGGGCCTGGGCGTCGGGGTTTGCAGCGGGCCAGCGTGTCTAGATAGCAAGTAGGCAGACGGCAGGTGCAGTCGGCAGCAATTCTCTCTACTACTCTGCCTCCTGCTCCTGCCCTCTGCTTACTGGCGTTAAGCCTACGACAACTTCAACACGCCATTCTCAACTATCGTCTTGCCATCAAGCGTCACCGTACTGCCCGGCAAAAACATGTCCAGCCCATAGGAAAGTTTGTTCTCGCCGCCGGCCCAGGCGTTATTGCCGATACCCACCGTGACCATGCCCGCTTGAATCCAGTTTCCCAGCTTGCTCGCCGGCCACACATGTAGATTCGGATTGATGCCAAAGTCGACAAAGGAAAATATCTCCTTGCCATCTCCTCTGGCGTCATATTCTTTTTTCAGATCGTCAAAGCCCGGACCGGAGCCCGTCATCTGCGTCATCTTTCCCCCGGCAAAAGTTAACTTCAGATCCGTAACTTCCTTTCCGTTTGAGAAGGTCTGCGACACTACCACGGTGCCTTCAGCAGTTCCCGGGACTGGAGCGGCATAGACTTCGCCAGCGGGCAGGTAAACTGAAACTGCTGGTCCACCCTTCTTCATATCGTCAGCGGAAATAATTCCATCACTCACGAAGAACGGACGGCCCTCAATCCTAACTTTTAGATTGGTTCCATTCGGATTAGTGATGTGCACTTCCTTGCCTGCGGCAAGCGCGGTCCTGACGTTCTCGCCGGTCGTCTGCACGGCCGAGTAATCCGCGTTGACAGCTTCCCAGAAGGTTTTCGCCAGATCGTCCAGAGACATGCCAAAACGTTTCGCGCGATAAGCCGTGGGATAAAGTCCGTTACCTACGCTTACTTGCCGCACATTTCGCTTCAAGTAGAGATCGGCAACCGGTTCGCCGGCCTTGCCGACAGCGGCCATCCGCGCTTGAGAAATGCCGGCAGCAATGTCGTCAGATTCGTTTGAGTCGACGCCGATGGTGACCGCCGGCAGCGTGGCTAATTTGAGATCGAGTTCGGGCGCTTGCGAATCGTACCTGTCAGGGACTTCTTCATAATACTTTTTGAACAGGCGATCACTGCCAACGGTCATTAGTGGATACGCCCCCACCTTGCGCACATCGGTTGCGATGTTCTCCAGCAACTCCATGTCGCGAACACCACCGTTGACGAAAACGATTTCGCCTTCTTTGACGCCGGCGACCTGCGTTACCAATCGATTCGACAGTGCTTCCAAATCGGTGGCCGCCGTTTTCTTCGCAGTTTCCATCGGCGGAGTGGCTTTGTTCTCAGCGGTATTTGTCGAAGGCGCCGGTTGCTGACATGAAACCAGCGCTATCGAAGCAGATAGAAAAACCAATAGGATATAAACCTTACGGGACATTGGGAGGCTCCTTTGTTGCGAGAAGAAGTTTGGAATTGCAGGCTGCTTCTACGCGAAATTGAAGTTCAAGTCAATTAGTTCGCTGGGGGCGTGGGTGGCGGTCGCGGGTGAAGCTGACTAACGAACCCCCGCAAACTCACAGTTTGCGTTACGGCCAATCACGCGCCGTGAATGCGCAACCGAAACTCATCGTTGATAGCCACGATGTCCGCACGACGGTTTGCGAAGAGCCGGCTTTCACGCAACAGCATGGGCAAACCGCCTGGCTTTAACTCCAGTCCGTAAGCGCGGCTCGAAAATAAAGCAGCGGTCTGTGGATTCAACCGCTGTGGTACGCCATAGCGAATTGCTTTTTGTGCGACTGGCGAGAAACCGGCGGTCCGTCGTGGATTTATCAACTCGAGTGAATGGTCAAAAATGTGCAAACGTGTCGCCGGCTCGCGCAGCACCAGATCGCGATGGACCAATAGGTTAGCAACAGCTTCTACCACCGCGCTGCGATGATAATTTGCGCGCGCAGTGATTGGACTCTCTTCCACGGCAGCAGCCGAGAAGTTCTTTGGGCGCGCTTCCCACAGATCGCAATAGCGGCGCACAAACCGTAACGCGCTTTCATAAAGAGTTAGAAGATTACCGGAAATTGTTAGGCGCTCGATTACGGGAGATTGAGTTGTCTCGCCTCCAAATCGCGTGGCGACAATCGACGATCTTGGCAGCAGTTCTGCCACGCGCTGGTCGTGGCCAAACAACAGCAGTCCGGCGACGGTCGGCGTTAGTTCGCCGGCGCGTTGCGTCGCCAGCAGCAAGTCGCGTTCGAGCACAGCGCCGGTCGGATAACCGCTGGCCCGCGCGTTATCGAAAGCATCGCCTTCGAATTCGCGCAGGAAACTCCACAAATGCGCTTCATCGACATCCTGAAGCGTCGCTCCCAGGGCGGGCAGATTTTCAAAGGTCACCGGCCGCGTTTCGTCCAGCAGTGCTGCCAATTCTTCGGGTGTTGCTTCGCGTTTTTCTGCGCCAAACCGTATGTAAAAGCGGCCATCGCGCGTGCGATAAGGACGCCGTTTCCCTTCAACGTCGAGGGCGACGATGCGCCGGCCGTTATCAAAGGCGATGCGGTCCACAAAAGGGAAAAGCGGCGGCTCTATGTCTTCCCGGCAGATTCTGACCAGCTCTTCCTGAACGCTTTCGGGATCGTCAACTCCCTCAATGCGGAGTTGGTC
>JBDTTW010000105.1:0-4867 GCA_039930405.1 bacterium | reverse complement strand
CGACGAACACATTCGCTTTGTGATAGATGCGTTGCGGCCAGTGCAGGAACAGATTGGACTGAAGCGTTGCGACAGTAGACAGTAGTCAGTAGTCAGTAGACAGTAGTCAGTCACCAAAGGCAGGCCGGTAGTTCCACAAACTGTCTACTGACTACTGACTACTGGCTACTGTTTACTACTGTCAGGTTCCCTGAAGAGCTGGTGGTTGCGATGGACGCGAACGCGAGGTAACGATGGAGGCAAAGACAAAGGCAGCCAAAATCAGCAACAGGGAAATGATGGTCGTGAGTGCGGCCTGAAGTTTTCGCCGCCGCGCGGTATGGCGGTAAACGAAAATCGCCGCGATCAAAGTAGCGATCAGTGGCAGGAGAAACGTGGAGAGTACGACAGCGCCAGGTTTCAGCGATAACGACGAAAAAGTAAACAGTATGATCGCTATGGCGCCGCCCGCCCCCACAATAGCGGCCAGCAGCGAGGAAACAAACACCAGCTTCAGTCGCATGCGGTCTTATTTTCCTTCAAAGGGTTGGTCCATCTTTCGCTGGATTGGTAGCAGTTGCCAAAATGCGGACCAAGGATACCACAGCATCTTAATACCGGACGGGTATGCCAAGTGCTGGTAGTGTAGTTGTTTGAGTTGATGTCTGTGCGTCCTTTGTGCTCTTTGTGTCTTGTGGTGACCTTATAATGATCCACCACGGAAGCACAGAGAGCACAAAGGACGCACAGAGAAAACTAAAGAAATAACATCCCGCTTTGTCCGTTGCTCCGCAACCTGCAGGGCTTGCGTTACACTGCACCCATGGTTACCAGAAGCGCACTCATTTATTTATCCAGACAGGAAGGGCTGAAGGAATTCGCCGCCCGCTTTCGTCCCTTTAAAAGACTGACGACGCGTTTTGTCGCGGGCGAGAACCTCGAGGAAGCAGTAGCCGCAATCCGCGAATTAAATGCCGAGCACTGTTCCGCGTCATTCGATCATTTGAACGAGTCGGTTGCGAATGCTGCCGAGGCTGAAGCCGAAGTAAAAGAATATCTGCGCATTCTGGCGCAGATTGATGGGACGGGCATTAAGTCGAACGTCTCGATCAAGCTATCGCAGTTTGGGTTGGCACTTGATCCGGAGCTCGCCTACAAAAACGCGCGCGCGGTTGTGGCAGATGCAGCACGGCGGGGCAACTTTGTGCGCGTCGACATGGAAGGCTCGGATTTTACCCAGGCGACGATCGACATCTTCAAACGCTTGCGCGCCGAGTTTGGGCTGAATGACGTTGGGATCGTTTTGCAATCGTACCTGCGGCGCACCTATCAGGACGCTCAGGAGCTGTTGAACTTGCCGGCGCGCATCCGCATCTGCAAGGGCGCCTACAACGAACCGCCCGAAGTTGCCTTTCCCGACAAAAAAGATACAGACCAAAACTACGTGCGGGTAATGCAGTTGTTGCTTTCGAGCGGTGTCTACCACGGAATCGCGACGCACGATCCGCACATGATCGATGCGACCATAGCTTTTGCGCAGCAGCAGGGAATCGCCAAAGAGGCTTTTGAGTTTCAAATGCTTTATGGCATCCGCCGCGACTTGCAGCGGCAACTGGCAAAGGACGGATATAACATGAGAGTGTACGTGCCGTACGGCAAACACTGGTATCCTTACTTCATGCGCAGGCTCGCGGAACGGCCCGCGAACATCTGGTTTGTGTTGAAGAACATGCTCAAGGGTTGAGAAGTAAAGCAAACTGTTAGTTTGCGTTGGATGTAGCGCAAACTGTTAGTTTGCGGTGGCCCGCTGCCACTCAACTTGAAAGCTGATAAACCGCCGCAAACTAACAGTTTGCTTTACGAATAAGTTATGGACAATCTCATTTGGATTTTATGGGTCATACTGGGCGCGATCCTGATCGTGGCCGAAGTTTTCACCTCGGGTTTCGTGCTGCTGTGGTTTGGCATCGGCGCCCTGGCGGCCGCGTTTGCCGGCATCGTCGGCATCCACAACCTGGGTTTGCAGTTCATAATTTTTGCGGTTGTTTCGGTTGGTTTGACGCTCGCCTCACGCACAATTTTTCTCAACTACTTTTCGCGCGAACACACCGGCGATTCATTACGCAGCGGCGTTGACTCGTTGCCGGGAAAAATCGGTACCGTGGTTTCTTCCAGCCGCGGCGCCATGCAGGAAGGCGCGGTTAAAGTTTTTGGCTCGACGTGGACTGCCTATCCCGAGGAGGGCGAAACGGCTCTCGAAGCGGGCGAGCGTGTGCGCGTCGAAAGGATCGAAGGCTCCTCAATCTATGTGCGGCGCATTGATGAACCTGTTGATTGGCGTGCGCAGGAACTGCCGCAGCATTCAGACGTCGATGAACGCGGATAAGTACGGATCAACCAAATAGCCAAAAGCACACGTGCATTCGCTCGAGCCAATTAAGAGTTCGCATTCTAAGAATAACGCTGAAAGCGTTCGCTAATTTCAGCCCAGGGTTTGCTTTGAAACACTGGGTAAAAAGCGCAGCTTTATTGCCTTCGCAACTCTGAGGAAGTTGCGACGCGGTCGCCGACCAAGACGCAACCCTTTCAGGGTTGAGTATTCCGAAAAATGGGATGCGCGATCCCAGGGTTGCCAGAGCGCAACACTGGGCTGAAATTAGACAACGCTTTCAGCGTTTTAGAATTTTCTTCAGGGTTCCTAAGGCGATTAGCGGCGATTATCTGCGGCAAAACCTAGCGGGGTTCGGTGTCGTGTTCGTAACTGTCGTCGAGGGTCATGTCTTCTTCGAGCGGTGGGAGCTCGATGGTAATCTTGTCGTTGTCGGGTTCTTCTAATTCGTCGCCGCTAAAGCGCGCCAGAATCACCGTGATGTTGTCCTCGCCGCCGCGGTTGTTCGCTTCAGCAATCAGCTCATCACACGCCTTCGAAAGATCTTCATTGCTCGAGACGATATTTTGAATATCTTCCGAGCGCAGCTTTCCTGACAAGCCATCGCTGCACAGCAGCAACATGTCGCCGCGACGTAATCGTATCCGGCCGGTAACCGGTGTCACATCACCCTGCGCGCCCAACGCTTGCAGAATAACGTTCCGGAACATGTGCGTTTCGGCTTCGGCTTCGCTTATCTGACCGACGTCCACGAGTTGCTGGACCAGAGACTGATCCTTGGTCGCCAGTCGAATATGATCTTTGCGAATGATATATCCGCGGCTGTCGCCTACCTGGACCAGGTCGAGAAAATCTTTGTGGACTGCGGCCCCGGTAAAGGTTGCGCCCATGCCGGCGCAGCGCGAATCTTCCTGACTGCGATTGTGTATGGCGTGGTTGGCATAGACGGTTGCATGTTTCAGGCATTCGACCAGCGGCGCTTCCGGGTCGCAGCCGTCTTCGGAGTTGCCGCCCATGATCATGTCGCGCACCGAATCGACGGCCATGCGACTGGCAACATCACCAGCCAGCGCACCACCCATGCCGTCTGAAACCACCAGCACCAGGCCTTTTTCACCCAGCTCAAACTGCGATAGCTCTTCCGGTGCGGCGATACCGTCAGATCCAGTCCATGTCGTTTCCCGCGACAGTTCGAGCACAAGAAAATTGTCCTCGTTACCGCGGCGGACCCGGCCAACATCTGATTTTGCGTGCAACTCAACTTTCATAGGCAAGTGAAGACGATTCGGAAAAGTCTACGAGATTCTACCTCTATCGAAGTTTAACTGTCACTCCCGTGGTGCACCGCTGCATTGTTTTGCAATGCAAGAACTGATTCAAGGCCACTTCAGGCTGACACCGTGTTTAGTGCTTGATCGAGGTCGGCGATTATATCATCGGTATCTTCCAACCCCACCGAAACTCTAACCAGGCCGTCAGTGATGCCCAGCCGGTCGCGCTTGCCCACGTCAACAGAAGCGTGGGTCATCGTCGCGGGATGCGAGATCAATGTCTCGACCCCGCCCAGGCTTTCCGCGAGTGTGCACAACTTCACTGCTTCGAGCACGGTCCGCGCCGCGGCAAGTGAGCCGACATCAAAAGCCACCATGCCACCAAAGCCCTTTTGCTGGCGCTGGGCAAGTGCGTGTTGCGGATGCGAAGCAGAACCAGGGTAATAAACCTTCTTTACCTTGGGATGTTCCTCAAGAAAAGCGGCGACCGCGCGGCCCGATTTGTCATGCTGCTCCATGCGCAACGCCAGCGTTTTGGTGCCGCGCATCACCAACCAGGAATCGAGCGGTGAAAGAATGGCGCCGGCGCTGTTTTGAATGAACCCGATCCATTCGGCGTCGGTTTCGTCGTTCAGCACTACCGCGCCGCCAATGCCGTCCGAATGCCCATTCAAATACTTGGTGGTCGAATGGACCACAATGTCGACCCCAAACTCAAGCGGCCGTTGCAGGTAAGGCGACATGAAGGTGTTGTCACAAACGACGCGCGCGCCGCCGCGATGTGCAATCTCGGAAACTTCCTTCAAGTCGGTAACGATCATTACCGGGTTTGTCGGCGTCTCAACGAAAACCATTTTCGTGTTGGGGCGCATGGCCGCTTCGACGTTGAGTGCTTCCGACGTGTCCACAAAATCAAATTCAATGTTGTAGTTTGCCAGCACCCGCGTGAACAGGCGAAACGTGCCGCCGTAAGTGTTGTCTGAAACGACGACGTGCTCGCCCGCTTTTACCAATCGCAGAGTGGCATCGATTGCCGCCATGCCCGAGGCAAAGGCAAAGCCAAACCGTCCGCCTTCCAGCGCCGCGATGTTTTGCTCCAGCGCGCTGCGGGTCGGATTTTGAGTGCGCGCATATTCGTAGCCCTTGTTCTTGCCAAGGCCTTCCTGCGCGTAAGTTGAGGTTTGATAAATCGGAACTGTGACTGAGCCGGTTGCCTGGTCTGGTTCCT
>JBDTTW010000104.1:0-8745 GCA_039930405.1 bacterium | reverse complement strand
CCAGCCCGATCAATAAAACGAAGATAAGAACCGGAAATAAGATCGCAGTAATTTCCATTATTCGTGTTCCCGTTAGCTGGTCTTAGACCGTGGAAGTTTCTTTGTATTCACCCCAAACGTTGCGCAGGCGATTGCTAATCTCGCCAACCGTCGCGTAGACCTCGACGCTTTCGAGAATGAGCGGCAAAAGATTTTCTGTCCCGCGCGCGGCTGCTTCCAATTTCGCAAGCGCAGTTTCAACCGCTGCGGCATCGCGGCGCTCGCGCACGGCGCGCAGGCGCTCGACTTGTTGTTGTTCCACAGCCGGATTGACGCGCAACGTCGGTATCGCAGTGCCTTGCTCGCTTTGAAAACGGTTCACGCCGACAACAACCGACTCTTCCTGCTCAATGGCCCGCTGGTACCGATAAGCCGACTCCTGAATCTCTTTCTGCACATAACCCGTTTCAATTGCGCGCAACATGCCGCCCATCGCGTCGATCCGCTCGAGATAATTCGAGGCGCGATCTTCAATCTCATGAGTCAACTGCTCAATCGCATAAGAACCAGCCAGCGGATCAGCCGTGTCGGCCACACCCGATTCGTACGCAATCACCTGCTGCGTTCGCAAAGCAAGCCGCGCTGCTTCTTCGGTTGGCAAAGCCAGCGCTTCATCCATTGCGTTCGTGTGCAGCGATTGGGTGCCGCCGAGTACAGCCGCCAGCGCTTGGATCGTCGTGCGCACGACGTTCACTTCCGGTTGTTGCGCAGTCAAAGATGAACCGGCCGTCTGCGTGTGAAAACGCAGCATCTGGGAACGAGCGTCGCGCGCTTTGAAACGGTCGCGCATAATGCGTGCCCACAGCCGGCGCGCGGCGCGAAACTTGGCAATCTCTTCCAGCAGGTTGTTGTGCGCGTTGAAGAAGAATGAAATGCGCGGCGCGAAATCATCAATCTCGAGTCCCGCTTGCAGCGCTGCTTCAACATAAGTGATGCCGTCGGCAAGCGTGAAGGCAACTTCCTGAACCGCGGTCGAACCGGCTTCGCGAATGTGATAACCGCTGATTGAAATCGTATTCCAGTTGGGCGCCTGGTGCGCGCAAAACGCAAACGTGTCGGTAACCAAACGCAGCGATGGCGCCGGTGGATAAATGTAAGTGCCGCGCGCGATGTACTCTTTCAGAATATCGTTTTGCAGCGTGCCCTTCACTTTTTCAAAAGGAACGTTCTGCCGGCGGGCGACCGCGAGATAAAGCGCCAGCAGAATTGCCGCGGTGGCGTTGATGGTCATCGAGGTCGAGACGCTATCGAGCGGGATGCCGTCAAACAAACGCAGCATGTCCTCGAGCGAATCTATTGCCACGCCGACTTTGCCGACTTCTCCGGCCGCAAGAGTGTCGTCCGAATCGAGTCCGATTTGCGTTGGCAGATCGAAAGCGACCGAAAGCCCGGTGGTGCCCTGTGCCAGCAAATATTTGTAGCGCGCGTTCGACTCCTCGGCGGTGGCGTAACCGGCATACTGCCGCATGGTCCATAAGCGGCCGCGATACATGTTCGAATAAATACCGCGCGTGTAGGGAAACTCGCCGGGCGGGTTGAGGTCCTTTTCATAGTCAACGGGTTCGGTGTTGGCTGAATCGAAAGCTACAGGCAGATCAATTCCCGAAGAAGTTTCGAACCGTTTACGGCGTTCAGCGTGTGTCTTAGTCGGCATGGTCACTATCGGCGACGAGCGGGGGCATGCCCCCTTCTCACTGCGCTATCCTTACGGGCCTTCTTTTACTGCGCTTACTTTGAAAGCACGATTAGATTACTCTAAGTGCAGCAAGTATCGCACAAGTAAAACAGTCTCGAGGTTAGGAAGGGGGCATGCCCCCGCTCGGCATGAATAACATTACAGTTGCCAAGCGCGGCGCGGATCGCATCCGCCGCGGACATCTTTGGATTTACAGTAGCGACGTCGTGGACGCGAGCGAGGTTGCGGGCGGAGCGGTTGTAGGCGTACAGGATGAGCACCGTAATTTCATTGGCCAGGCTTTTTACAGTGACAGTTCGCAAATCGCGCTTCGTTTTCTCACCCAAACCCGCGATCCAATCAACCGCGAATGGTGGCGCGAGCGAATTCGCGCGGCTGCAGCGCGGCGAAATTTCGGACCGGAAACAAACGCCTACCGGTTCATTTACTCCGAAGGCGATCTGCTGCCTTCAATAATTCTCGATCGCTATGACGACGTCCTGGTCTTGCAAACACTTTCGCAGGGATCGGAAGCAATCAAGCCGTTGCTGGTGGAACTGCTGATCGAGGAATTTGCTCCGCGTGCCATCATCGAACGAAATGACGTGCGCGTGCGGCAGCATGAGGGGCTGGAGTTGTTAACCGGAACGCTTTACGGCGAAGCGCCGCTGGAGTTTGAAATCCTTCAGGACGGTGTTCGTTTCGTTGTCGCGCCTCTGTCGGGTCAGAAAACCGGTTCGTTCCTCGACCAGCGCGAGAATCGGCTCGCCGCTCGCAAAGTAGCGCATGGTCGCGCGTTGGATTGTTTTACTTTCAATGGTGCCTTCGCGCTGCAACTCGCGGGTGCCTGCGAACACGTTTCGGGCATAGACATCTCGGCTGAGGCAGTTGCTGCGGCTGGGCGCAATGCGCAAATCAATGACATCGGAAACGCGGAATTTCGCGAAGCTAACGTCTTCGACGCGCTGCGCGAGATGGAAACGAGCGGCGAGCGATTCGATACCATTGTTTTGGATCCGCCGGCCTTCGCAAAAAATCGCGCCAGCATTGCTGCGGCTGCGCGCGGTTACAAAGAGATCAATCTGCGCGCAATCAAATTACTCAATCCGGGCGGAGTACTCGTTACCTGCACCTGCTCGTATCACATGTCCGAAGAATTGTTTCTAAAGCTGGTGGCTGAGGCGGCAAATGACGCGCATCGTCGGGTGCAGTTGCTGGAGAAGCGGACCCAGGCGAGTGATCACCCGATCATATTTGGCGTTCCTGAGACTTATTATTTGAAATGTGTGATTGCGCGAGTGGTGGATTGAAAGCGTTAGAGAATATGGCCGCGGATGAGCGCAGATAAACGCGGATTCTGAATTGAAATCGGAAATCCCATCCGCGAAAATTCGCGTTAATCCGCGGCTGGTTTTTCAGATTAACTCTGCCACGTTCCGGTGCGAACACTTTCGGCGAGGCGTTTGGCATCAGGCAACGCTTCCAGCGCGCGCAACACTTGCGGATCGCTATCGAGCAGCACGCGGGCGCCGGCATCATTTGAGAACCCGGCGGTGACAATTTCTTCGCGCAACCGCAGCTTCACAAAATCCAAATCCGTATCAAGCTGAGCAGTAGTCAATTGTGACTCAGTGTCGGTGCGCACAAAATTGCGAAACGCTTCCAGCACGCGATCGCTGATTACGTACTCACCCGCCTTAGGGTTTTTGCCGTACTGAACCTTATCAACTTTGTAAGCTTCGAGACCGGGAATCAAACCGGCGGCGAGCTGGCGTGTGAACTGAAACGCCGCTTCGACAATTCTGTTTCGCTGCGGCGAGAACGTCAGCGGCTTGATGTCGATGTCCGGCGTGATACCGCCGCCGCCATAGAAGACACGACCAGCTGCAGTCTTCACTGCCGGACCACTCTGCGGATGCGGCGTCGGCGAAGCTTGCGCCAGCGGTGAGTCACCCGGTCTTGAGGGCGAGCCGACCGGCTGCGGCTTCGCGGGTTCTTCATCGTGTCTGGTGTAATAGTCGTAAAGCGACCCACTCGAATAATCGCGTTGCAACGACCGGCCATAGGGCGTGTAGTAGCGCGCGGTCGTCAACGTCAGGCCGGTATTAAATGGCAACTGGAATACGTGTTGGACCAGGCCTTTGCCGAAACTCGTTTCGCCCACAATCAAGCCGCGGCCATGATCCTGAATCGCGCCGGCAACAATCTCAGAAGCCGATGCCGTGCCGCGATTAATCAACACCACCAACGGCACATCTTCCGGATCGGAGCCACTCGACTTGTAAACAATTGGATCACTGTATTCAGTGCGGCCCCTGACGGAGACAACGACCTGACCGCGCGGTAAAAACTCGCTGGCAACATCGATCGCCTGGTTCAGTAGTCCCCCGGGATTGCCGCGCATGTCCAACACCAGCTGGCGCATACCGTCTTTCTTTAGTTTGCCAATCGCTTCGCGCAACTCTTCATCGCTGGTGCTTTGAAAGCCGCCCGTCAGTCCGACATAACCCGTGCCCGGTCGCAGCATGTAGGCGTTGCGGATTGATGGAAGCGGAACGGAGTCGCGAATTATCGTGAAGCTCAGCGGTGCTTCGGCGCCGGCGCGATCGACTTTTAGCGTTACCGGCTCGCCGCGGCCGCCGCGCACATTTTTCGATACTTGTTCGCTGGTCCAATCGCGCGCGTCTTTGCCGTCAACTTCCAGGATGCGGTCGCCATAGCGCAAGCCGAGACGGCCGGCCGGCGTGCCTTCGACTGCCGACTGAATATAGACGCCGTCGCGATGCTGCACGATGGTTACGCCGATGCCGTAGAAACGCGAATCCTGATCTTCTCTCAGTTTCCGGAATTCGTTGTACGGAAAATACATTGAGTGCGGATCGAGCGTCGAAAGCATGCCCTGAATCGCAGCCTGTGTCGCCTTCTCGTAATCGATGTCGCCGGCATACTGGGCCGAGATTGCTTCGATCGCTTCGTTGTAGTCCTTCTCAATATCATCCGCTTGCGTATCTGAAACAGCACTGTTGGTGGGCGTGCTATAGCGGAAACGCCGGGAGCGGCCGATAGTGCCGCCGACGAGCGCGGCAATCAAGACAACTGAAAAGGCAATGGTTGAAAATCTTTTGGTCATATCTAACTCTAAAAGCTAAGCCTACAAAAGCAGCAAACCACAGCAATATTAACACACTGGCCCAGTTTTCAACTCCCGCCGCCGAAGCCAACGCAGTATGTTATATTCGCCGCCAGAGCCAACCATCGATCGCATGACCCTTTCGCTGTCCATCATTGTTCCTGCTTATAACGAAGGTGCGCGCCTCGCGAAATCGTTGCGGGATATTGCGTCTTACCTGCAGAACTATCCGGCCGAATCCGAATTGATCGTCGTCGACGATGGCTCTACGGACAGCACGGCCGACACTGCGCGACAAGAACTGGCGGCGGCGCAAAACGTCCGCACCTCGGTCATCAGTTACCAATCAAATCTGGGGAAAGGTCGCGCGGTGCGCTTAGGATTGCTCGCATCGCGGGGCGACATTGCGTTGTTTACCGACGCGGATCTATCTACTCCAATTACTGAGACGCCCAAGTTGGTCGATCCGATTCAGCGCAACGAGTGCGATCTCGCCTTTGGATCGCGGGCGCTCGATCGCAGTTTGATTGGCGTGCACCAACCGTGGCGCCGCGAGCAGGGCGGCCGGGTATTTAATCTTGCCGTGCGCGTAGCGACTGGCCTGCCGTTCTGGGACACTCAATGCGGCTTCAAGGCGTTCAACATGAGAACTTGCCGGCCGATCATCGAAGGCGCAACAATCGACCGCTTCGGGTTTGATGTTGAACTACTTTACGTGGCCCAGCGCGCCGGTTTGCGCCTGAAGGAAGTTCCGGTGCGTTGGAACCATGCCGAGGGCAGCAAGATCAGTTTCGCCAGCGATAGTGTGAAGATGCTGAGCGAGGTAGGTAGAATTCGCCAACAAGCGCGCCGCGGAGTTTATGATCGGGCCATCAGCGAAGTGCGCGCGCTACAATAGGGCGTCAGCAAGAAAAAAAATGACAGCACGACTAAACGTAAACATCGATCACGTCGCCACCGTGCGCCAGGCTCGTCGGGCGCCGGAACCGAGTGTCGTCGCTGCGGCCATGCTTTGCGAACAAGCCGGCGCGGACGGCATCACTGTTCACCTGCGCGGCGATCGCCGTCATATTCAGGACGAGGATGTGCGCGCCCTGCGCCAAAGCGTGACTACCTATTTAAATCTCGAGATGGCTGCGACTGAAGAGATGCTGGCGATTGCGCTCGAGGTAAGGCCGGATGCGGTGACGCTGGTTCCTGAAAATCCAAATGAAATAACTACTGAAGGCGGCTTGAACGTCACGGCTAACATTGCAATTGTCCGGGCAGCGGTCAGCCGCCTGCGACAAGCGGGAATTCTTGCCAGTCTCTTCATTGATCCGGATCCAAAACAGATTGAAGCGGCGCATGAAATCAACGCTCAACAAATCGAGTTATGCACTGCGCCTTATGCCGATGCCACTTTGGGCGCGCGTGGCTTTCACGGTGAAGGGCCTTTGCGCGTCGGTCAGGAACTGAGAAGACTGCGCGAAGCCGCGGCGTTGGGAATGCAATACGGAATACTAATCGCGGCCGGTCATGGCCTGACTTACCGCAACGTCAGCGCGGTCGCGGCAATGCCGGACGTTACGGAATTTAATATCGGTCACAACATCATCGCACATGCGGTTTTTGTGGGTTTGGAAAGGGCAGTTACTGAAATGCGCGATGCGATTCGGAAAGGCAGTTCGTAAAGCAAACTGTTAGTTTGCGGCGTGCCTGAGCATTCAAGGTTGAATGGAGGCGAACGAACGCAAACTAACAGTTTGCTTTACAGTGAATTGGACTAGCTTCGTGAGCTGCCGGCGAGTTGCAAACGGACCATCGAGCGTTCGAGTTTAGCGCGGGCTGTTTCAAAATCTTCTTCAGTTCCCGTCCAGGACGTCAGTTGCTTTTCGATGTGCTCGCGGGCCAAACGCGCGCGCGCCGCATCAATCTCTTCAGGCCGTTCCGCAACTTCCGCCAACACCGAAACTGTATCGTCCTTCACTTCGACGAAGCCGCCGGAAACGTGAAGCTGCGCAGACTTGCCGCCGGCCGAGTATGCCAGCACGCCGGTTTGAAGTTGAGAAATGAGGGGTGTGTGGCCCGGCAGAATGCCAAGCTCACCGCCGAGTCCCGGCACCGTCACCGTGTCAACGGATTCCGAGAGCACTTTGCGTTCGGGTGTTACAACTTCTAATTGCAATTGAGCCATAAAGAGCAAGGATGAAGGCGGAAGGATGAAGGATGAACTAAAACCAGCGCGTCCATCCGTTTGTCATCCCTCATCCTTCATCCTTCATCCTTTCGTTACTGCGCGATTGACTTGGCCTTTTCGACCGCTTCCTCAATCGTGCCGACCATGTAAAAAGCCTGTTCCGGCAAATCGTCATGCTTGCCGTCAACGATCTCGCGGAAGCCTCTGATTGTATCCTCGAGCTTAACGTACTTACCTTCAAGTCCGGTGAACTGTGCCGCAACGAAGAACGGTTGCGAAAAGAAGCGCTGCACGCGACGCGCGCGCGACACAATTAATTTGTCTTCGTCGGACAGTTCATCCAGTCCCAGAATCGCAATGATGTCCTGCAAATCCTTGTAACGTTGCAGCACGCGCTTCACATCCTGCGCGGTGGCGTAATGTTCGGCGCCTATAATGCGCGGATCGAGAATGCGCGAAGACGAGCTTAAGGGGTCAACGGCGGGATAGATTCCGAGTTCTACAATTTGGCGTGACAACGCCGTCACTGCGTCAAGATGGGCAAACGTAGTAGCCGGCGCGGGGTCGGTGTAATCGTCGGCCGGAACATAAACGGCCTGAATCGAAGTGATCGATCCGGTCTTGGTTGAAGTGATGCGTTCCTGCATTTCGCCCATTTCCGAAGCCAGGTTAGGCTGATAACCCACCGCAGATGGCATGCGTCCAAGCAACGCCGACACTTCGGAACCCGCTTGCGTAAAGCGAAAGATGTTATCGATGAAGAGCAAAACGTCGAGTCCTTTGTCGCGAAAATATTCCGCCACCGTCAGGCCCGAAAGCGCTACGCGCAGGCGCGCGCCGGGAGGTTCAGTCATCTGACCGTAGATCAGCGCCACCTTTGATTGGCCAATGGTGTTCATGTCGACTTTGGTCATGTCGAATTCGCCGGTGTCATGAAAGTGTTTGTTAAAGGCGTCGCCAAACTGAATAACCTGCGACTCAACCATCTCGCGCAACAGATCGTTTCCTTCGCGCGTTCGTTCACCGACGCCGGCGAAAACTGAAAAGCCAGAGCGGGCTTTCGCGATGTTATTAATTAACTCCATCACGATAACCGTCTTGCCAACGCCCGCGCCGCCGAACAAACCAATCTTGCCGCCGCGCACGAACGGTTGAATTAGATCGATAACCTTGATGCCCGTCTCGAACATCTGCAATTCGGTTGACTGCTCTTCAAAAGTCGGCGCGTGACGATGGATGGGATAACGTTCGGTGTGTTTGACGTCGCCAAGAGTGTCGACTGGCTGACCAATAACGTTGAGCACGCGGCCGAGGGTTCCTTCACCCACCGGCATCGTGATCGGCCCACCAGTGTCGATGGCTTTCATGCCGCGCACCATGCCGTCGGTCGGCAACATCGAAACAGTGCGCACGCGACCTTCACCAAGATGCTGTTGCACTTCGGCAATCACATCGATTGGAGTGGGCACATCAAACCCTTCGGAAACAATTCGCAGCGCCTGATAGATGGGCGGCAATTGTTTTTCCGGAAACTCTACGTCAACCACCGGGCCGATAATCTGCACGACGCGGCCGGCCGATTGTCCATCTCCATAAGCGTTTGCGCTGGACGTAGCCATACTTTATTTCGACTCCTCTTTCATAGCCTGTAACGGCAGAAAAACTGGCAGGTTTAAAAGCCAGTCAAGATACCACAGGGCCGAAAGTTGCGCCAAGCGCGCC
>JBDTTW010000103.1:0-11175 GCA_039930405.1 bacterium | reverse complement strand
GGTCAACTACGCGAAGAACAATCAAATCATTTCGCTCGATGCCAGCCAGAACACGGTTGTTGAGCGACTGGCGGGCCTGAATAAAGAATTGCTGGAAGCCGAGAACGATCGAGGCCTCGCGGAAGCCGCCTTTCGCACCAGCCAACTGCCCGGCGCCACCGAAGCAAACGCTGAAGTCAGCGATAAACAGATCGCCGAACTCAAGTCGCGTCTGGGCGAACTGCGGCAGAAGCGCGCGCAGTTGTTGTTGACTGATACCGAAGAGTCGCCGGAAGTGAAGGATGCAACGCAGCAAATAACCACGCTCGAGAAACAGCTTGCCGATACGCGCGGCGGTGCCAAGCAGGTAATTACCACCAATCTGGAAGTCAATTATCGCAAGGCTCTCGATCGCGAGAAGACGCTGCGCGATTCTTTTAACAAACAGCGCGCGGAAACGGTGCAACAGAACCAGGCGGCCATCAACTACAACATTCTCAAACAGGAGATTGAAACGAACAAAGGCCTGCTCGCGGGCTTGATGCAGCGTTCGAAAGAGAATGACGTGACCATGGCGGGCACGCCAAACAACATTCACGTGGTCGATTACGCCTCCATTCCCAAGGGAGCAGTTGGTCCCCGGCGCATGCAGGCGGTCACGCTGGCGATGGTGTTGGCGATAGCGTTTGGCATTGCGCTGGCTTTGTTCCTTGAATACCTGGACGACACGGTCAAGGATTCCCACGATGTGGAAACCGGGTTGCGGCTGCCTTCGCTGGCCATCATTCCCATCGCCGGCAGATCGAGACAGCGGTTCCTCCCGCTTAGCCGCGCGCTGCAACGTACTAACGGCAACGGCAACGGCAACGGCACCAGCCCGGAGTTGCTAATCACCAACTCTGGATCGACGGTGCAGGCCGAAGCGTATAAGCACCTGCGCACTTCAATTCTCTTATCGACGGCCGGCCGGGCCCCGAAGAGCTTGCTGGTTACTTCCAGCGTGCCTGCCGAAGGAAAAACCACGACCGTAATCAATACCGCCACCGTGCTGGCTCAAACTGGCGCCCAGGTTTTGATAATTGACGCCGACATGCGCCGTCCTCGTTTGCATCAGGTGTTGGACATGAGCAATGACGAGGGACTGAGCGCTCTGCTGTCGAGTGATATGACCGTCGCGGACGTGCTTTCGAAGATTAAGAAATATCAGGATACGAACATCTACCTGTTGAGCTCGGGCGCGATTCCACCGAACCCGGCTGAGCTGCTCGGCTCGACACAGATGAAGCAGTTGCTGGAAATCGTAGGCAACAATTTCAACTACGTCGTGATCGATTCGCCACCGATTGCTTCATTCACCGACGGCGTGCTCATTTCCGCGCTGGTGGACGGCGTGCTGTTAGTGGTCCATGGCGGCAAGACGTCACGCCAGGTGGTTAAGCGCGCGCGACAGATGCTTCACGAAATCGGCGCTAAGATTATTGGCGTGGTGTTGAATAAGGCAGAGGTGCGCGCCGGAATTGATTACTACTATCACTACGGTTACAACGGCTACTATTCACGTACTGAGGAAAGAAATTCGCCCAGTGAGAGTACCGCGGTAACGGTCGTGCCAAAATAGCGCGAGGGCGCTACCGGTGCGATTGCGGATTCCTGTCTGCTGGACTTATTATTCTTTCCCCGCGCTGCCGGAGTGGCGAAATTGGTATACGCACCAGACTCAAAATCTGGCGAGGTCAAACTCATGTCGGTTCGAGTCCGACCTCCGGCACCAAACCTCTACGCATTCCGTTATGAATCAACTCCTGCGAAATGATCCACTTAGCTTGTTTGCCGCATTGGCGTAACTGAACGGACTCGGCCCGAGGGTTCACCTACCGCTTTCGTCTCCATATTTGATTGCAACATCCCTAGCTGTGGCATTTAGCGCCGCGTAAAAACATGTTTGCCACGAGTTAGCAAAACTTGTAGAATGGCACCCGGTCCCAGCAAGCGGGACTATTTCCATCTCGCCCCGCGAACCCCTTCGTTAACCCTCTCGAGGCCATATCACGCGGTAATTGGACCGCAATCCCCCCTTTCTGTAGGAGTCGCAACAAATGTCTACCAGTGTGAAGTCCCGGATTTTGATTGTTGATGACGAGCCGGAGATAACGGCAATACTGTCCGATCTATTCAGCGGCGAGCACTATTGCATGACGGCTGGATCGGCTGAGGAAGCACTCGAGCGGCTGTTGGCGTCCGAGTATGAGTTGGTCATCAGCGACATCACTATGCCTGGCATGAGCGGCCTGGACATGATTCCGCAAGTCCGCAGCATGGCGCCCAACACCGTGGTGGTGATGATCAGCGGGATGCAGACGGTCGAGAGCGCCATTGGCGCCTTGCGGCTGGGGGCCTTTGATTATGTGATGAAGCCATTCGACCTGCGACAGGTCGAGGCGGTCGTGAAGCGCGCGCTCGAACATCAGGATCTGATCGTTGCCAAGGAACGCTACGAAGGACATTTGGAAGAACTTGTCGAACAACGCACGGCCGAACTCGATGACGCTTTGAATTCGCTTGAGGACGCGTATCGCTCAACCTTAAGAGCGTTGACGGCGGCGCTCGAGACCAGAGACCTGGAAACGCATGGACATTCGGAACGGGTGGTGACTTACAGCTTACGGCTTGGCCGCGAGTATGGACTCGACAGCCGGCGCATCAAGGCGCTTGAGTTTGGTTCGTTGTTGCACGACATTGGGAAAATCGGAGTGCCTGATTCTATTTTACGCAAACCCGCAAAGTTGACGGATGCGGAATGGGTGCGCATGCGCGAACATCCCTCGCATGGCCAGCAGATTTTGCGCGGCATACATTTTCTTGAAGGCGCCGCGCGCGTCGTGGCCCAGCATCACGAAAAGTGGGATGGCTCAGGATATCCCCTCGGTTTGCGCGGTGAAGATATTGATTTGTGCGCTCGCATTTTTTCGGTGGCAGATGCGTTCGATGCGATGACCAGCGATCGCGTGTACCGCAAAGGCAAATCATACGAAGCTGCTGCGCAAGAGTTGGACGAGTGGGCCGGCACTCAGTTTGATCCTAGAGTGGTCGCGGCCTTTCATCGTGTGCCGAAACAAGATTGGGAAGTGCTGCACGCACAGTCGTTGGTGAAGAAAGAAGAGAACATCGAAGTGCATCGCATGATCCAGATGATTGAGTCGCAACTCGAGGCAGTGGTCAGCTAGATCAGAGGTCAGAAGTCAGAAGTCAGAGGTCAGAGGTCAGACAGAAGGTTCTTGTTTGACACTGGCCTCTTTCATTTTTACGTCTCTGACTTCTGACCTCTGACTTCTGTCATTTTAGGGCTGCGAAGGGACCACGTAGCCGCGCCGCGAACGCAAAGTCAGTCCGACCCGTCGCGAAGCCACCTCGATGCGCCGATACTCACCATTAGGCGCCAAAGCGAGCGGTCGCTTGGGACGATAAGTGACAACGTACTCGGAACCAATCTCGCGTGCCGCCTCCCGGGCTTGCGCAATCATTTCATTGCTTGCTGTCGGCAGGTAAATTCGCCCGCCGGTTTCGTCGGCCAGCGTTGTCAGCGCCTGCTGACTCTTCTTTACGTCTGCCTCGTAGGCCTTTCGCTGCCGGCGCATGGCCGGATCGACGCGGAAGGTAATACCGTAAGTTGGACTGCGTGTTTGCCCCGGTGGCATCGTCGGATCGTTACTCGAAATTGGATCGTGATTCGTGGGCAGTTGTCCCGTTTCAAAAGGAGGATTATTTTTCTTGTCCTTTTGCAGTACAAATTCTGTGTAGCTGATGACATGAACGGTCGCGCGCGTGGCCGCCAGCCGTTTAAGAGCCTGGACCTTGTCGGTTTTGCCACCAGGAGTTTCGACGCCGTCCGTTATGAAAACCACGTGACGGCTGCCTTCGGGCCGGTCCTTCAGTTGTTCGGCGGCCGCGACGATTGCATCTGCAAAACGCGCGCGTTTGCCTGATGAGAGTTTAGTCTTCAGCGCTTTCAGAATGGCTTGCCTATCCTGCGACCAGGGCTGTAGCAACTCAACCTTATTATTAAACTGCATAGTTGCGATCCAGGTATTAGCTGAAAGCTGGTTGACGAGGGCGGCAGCCACATCACGTGTGAGACTGGTTTTTTTTGATAACCCCCCAACCCCGCTCAATTCGCCTCCAGTATCGAGGACCAGCACGACATTAGCCGGAACGTGCCGCACGCTTCTGATTTGCTGGGCCACGCCGTCCTCAAGAACCAAAATTTCATCAGGCACGACGGACGGATCATAATGGCCATACTGATCGACCGCGACGATCGGTAAACGCACTTCTTCTGTAAAAACGCGAACCGGCTCTTCCTGCGTATTCGGAGTGGGTGTTGGGGAGGAACTAGAGATTGGTTGCTGAGCTTGAATGGAAACAGCAGCAACCAGGAAAAAAAGCAAAAACAGTAGGATAGATTTATAAGCCAAGTGAATGAACTGCCTTTCGAGGATTTACTTTGCCGGGGTAGGATGCAACGCAAGCCCACCTCGCGTTGCCTTAAATCATTTGGTTAATTACCGTCGCCACTCGAATCAGGGCATAGCCCGGTACTAATCTGGCTGCCGCCGGCGGCGCCCAGCCACCGCCGCACATCAGGCGGCAAAGCCGAACCTTAGGTGGCCCATGGCTTTGAGGCAAACTTGTGGTTGAGGTGGATAAGCAAACTAAGGTTCAGCCCTAAGGGTCATTGGTTTCAGCCGGCTTGTCTTGCTTGTGATTGCACTGCAGTAATGGCGACGGCGTCGACAATATCGTCCGCTTTGCAACCGCGCGACAAATCGTTGGCGGGCTTATCCAGTCCCTGAAGAATCGGGCCAATCGCCGTCGCTCCCGCCAATCTCTCGGTAAGTTTGTAGGCGATGTTGCCGGATTGCAGGTCCGGAAAAATCAAAACATTCGCGCGCCCGGAAATCGGCGAGCCCGGCGCTTTTGATTCCGCAACCCCGGGTACGAGCGCGGCGTCGGCCTGCAATTCGCCATCGATCTCCAGTTGGGGCGCGCGGGCTTTAACGGTGCGCGTCGCTTCCACTACTTTGTCCACCAACTTATGTTTTGCGCTGCCTTTGGTGGAGAAGGAAAGCATCGCGACGCGCGGCGTGGCGCCCAACAACGCGCGACACGAATCGGCGGAGGCGATTGCAATCTCGGCCAATTCCGCTGCGGACGGTTCTATCACAACACCGCAATCGGCATAGATCAGCGCGCCATTATTTCCGAACTCGCGGCCGAAACTACTGTCAGGCAGCACCATCAAAAAGAAACTCGATACCAATTTGAATCCGGCACGAACACCAATGCAGTGCAGCGCCGCGCGCACGGTGTGGGAAGTTGTATTTGTAGCGCCGGCAACCGAGCCGTCCGCCTGGCCCAGGCGGACCAACATGTTGCCGTAGTACAGCGGATCTTTCATCAACGTGCGAGCTTCGTCGGCCATCAATCCCTTAGCGCGGCGCAATTCGTGGAAAATGCCCACCAGCTTTTCGAAATCCGGCGCGCGCTGGTGGTCCAACACGGTCACACCGCCGAGGTCCGCGCCCTCGCGTTGGGCCGTCTCACGAATGGTCGCTTCGTCGCCGAGCAACGTTATGCGCGCCAGCCGCTGGCCTGCGCAAAGGGCCGCGGCTTTCACGGTGCGCGGATCGTTTCCTTCAGGCAGGACGATGTGTTGGGGACGGGAGGCGGCGCGTTGACGAATGCGTTCAAGAATGTCCATAGAGAAAAAGATCGCTTGCAGGTTGTACGAGAAAAATGAGTCTAGCGAACCCGGGCTAAGAGAACAAGTTCCAATCAACCGCAAGCTGACGCGGAACTGCGAATCTGAAAAGGCCTTCAGACCCGGTTGACTCCCTCGTCCAGTGATCAGCGAATGTTTGCGTAGATCTTCGGGTATTCAATTTGAGATTATCGGCTGGCCCAAAGTCATGATAACTTAATCATCAATACCCGCGGTTCATAAACGAAGTAGTTTACGGAGGTGTGATGTCTGCTCTATTGGCGCGGCGGCGACTAAAAAACCTGGTGCTTTTCGTACCTAACATGGTGCTGCTGTGCGGGCGCCTGTTGACGGACCCGCGGGTGCCGACTACCGAACGCGCGCTGCTGGCAGGCGCGATTGTTTACGCAATCATTCCCTTCGATTTGATTCCCGATATGATTCCTTTTGTCGGCCAGGTCGACGATGCCTATCTCATCGCGCTGACGCTGCTCAGGCTGCTGGACCGAACAGATCCAAAGGTAGTGCGCGAACATTGGAGCGGCGGCGGAGACGTGGTTGAGCTGATTGGGGCGGCGGCGCTGCTGGCCGCAAAGTTTTTACCAGCTCGCATCCGGCGCATATTGACTGCGAGAGTGGAAGTTGCCCCGGGCAAACTCGAAGACATTAAGAGTATTCCCAAGCCGCTGTTGGTGGCACGTCCGGAACCGGAGCATGCGGGGGGAGGGGCGGTCGGCAGCGGGCAATGACAGTCGGCAGTCGGCGATAACGGTCGGCAGTCGGCAGTGGCAGTCGGCAGGAAGAGGACCAAAAGCATCCTGCCGGGTAACCGACTGCTTTGAGCATCGCTAGCAGGGCCTGCCTACTGCTCCTGCCGTCTGCCGACTTCCTTCAACGCAGCCAGCAGTTTTTCGTGAATGCCATCAAAGCCGCCATTCGACATTATTGCCAGCACGTCACCTTCACGAAGTTGCGGCCGCAGATGCTCAATAATCTCAGCAGCGTTCGCTAGTGCAAAAGCAGGCTTGTCCTGCTTTGCAATATCCGCAATTAGTTTGCTCGTATCCAGCGTCTTACCTTTTTCCAGCGCCTTCTGACTATCAAACACGCTGGCTAGCAAAACGTAATCAGCATCCACAAAAGCGTTCGCGTATTCGTCCTGGAAAACTGCTAAACGCGACGACCACGAGCGTGGTTCAAACACCGCGATCAGTCGGCGCGACGGATAACGATTTCGTAATCCGCGCAAAGTCTCGCGCACCGCTGTCGGATGATGAGCAAAATCGTCGATGACGGTGACACCCTTTTCCTCGCCTCTTACCTCGGCCCGCCGCCGAACGTTCTTAAAGGTCGCGAGCGCACCGCGAATTGTTTCCCGGTCAATCCCCCACGCGTCCGCAGCAATAATCACTGCCAGACAATTCAGCAAGTTGAATTCCCCGATCAGCGGCGTTTGAAATTCGCCCCACTGTTCGCCGTCGCAGGTTACGGTGAATTTACTCAACTCGCTCGCGAAGTCGGTGTTCGTCACACGCCATTTCGCGTCTTCATGCGTGCCAAAAGTCTCGAGTCGCGTAAACAGTTTCGGGCCCATCTCTGCAACCACCGCGTGCACGTGCGGGCTGTCCCAACCGGCAATCAAGCGACCGTTCGCGGGGACCAGATTCATCAGCCGCCTAAATGCAAGTTTGACTGCATCCAGGTTTGGATAAATATCGGCGTGGTCAAACTCGATGTTGTTGACGATCGCAATCTCCGGCAGGTAATGCATGAACTTGGGACCCTTGTCGAAATAAGCAGTGTCGTATTCGTCACCTTCGATAATGAAGAAATCACTGGCGGTAACTCGAAAGCTAACGCCAAAGTTTTGCGCCACGCCGCCGATCAGAAATGAGGGTTCGAGCCCGCCCTGGTCCAGCACCCAGGCCGCGATGCTCGTGGTCGTTGTCTTGCCATGCGTGCCGGCAACCACCAGCGACCGGCGCCCGCGAATGAATTCTTCCTTAACGACTTCTGCTTGCGAACGATAGAGAAGTCTTTGGTTGAGTGCCGCTTCCAGTTCCGGGTTTCCGCGGGGAATTGCATTCCCGACGATCACGCAATCGGGTGCCGGCTGGAGATGTTCTGCTTTGTAACCTTGTTTCACATCAATGCTGAGTGAGGCCAGCATGGTCGACATCGGCGGATAGACATTTTCATCGGAACCCGTGACGTGATGGCCCCGGGCTTGTAGCATACCTGCCAACGCGGCCATCGCAGTGCCGCAAATTCCGATCAAGTGATAGTGCATTTGAAATCAGGTCCTACGTTCCGCGGATCTGGGCCGGTATGCTGATTACTGTTTGCGCGAGCCGCGACTGGTCAAACTGATCACTGCGTCGTTACCTCTAAAGATGTTGTTGTTTGAAGCTCCCGACTCGATCTTCGCGCCAATGTCTCGTCCATTCATTTGGGCTGCGGTGCAGATTTGTCCTGGCTGCGCCGCAGTTGGTGAGATTGGTGATTGAGCTGTTTGGTAGACGGAGGTACTCAAAGCGGTCATAGCAAACACAGCGGCAATAATCAGGTAGTACAAAGAACCCATAATCTTGTTCATAACAACTCCCGTAACCAGCACGACTCAAATTTCTGGATCTACCTGCACGACCCGGGCCAGACCAGCAGATATGAGTAGCAAGCGGGTTGGCAGCGAAAAATTAGAATGAACGGGGGGCTGGCTAATCTCTGGTAGCAGTCAGATCTGACAACTCTTTCGTGCTCGTTTCATACCATTCAACCGTTCGTCGCAGTCCTTCCGCAAAGGGGATTTGAGCTTGAAAGCCAAATTCCTGAAGCGCCCGGGAAACATCCAATCGTCTTTTAGGCTGGCCGTCCGGGCGATCTGCCTGCCAGCGGATCTCGCCCTTGAACCGGGTCAACCCGGCAATCAGTTTTACCAGTTCCGCTATCGTTATCTCTATGCCAGTCCCGATATTGACTGGTTCGCTTTTGTCGTACTGCGCCGCCGCGCGCAAAATTGCATCGGCACAATCATCCACATAAAGAAATTCCCGCGATGCTCTCCCCGTGCCCCAAACTTCAACAAACGACGCCCCGTGGTCGCGAGCTTCGATACATTTGCGGATGAGTGCCGGAATCACGTGCGACGATGCGGGATCGAAATTGTCGCCTGGTCCATAAAGGTTTGCCGGCAGCAGAAAGATAGTGTTGAAGTCATACTGCTGGCGATAACTTTGAGCTTGCACCAGCATCATTTTCTTGGCTAAGCCATAAGGCGCATTAGTCTCTTCAGGATAGCCATTCCACAGATCCTCTTCACGAAAAGGCGTGGGCGTGAATTTGGGATACGCGCAAACCGTTCCCAGCGCGACAAACTTTTTCACCTCATATTGGCGTGCCTGCTCTATCAGTTGCACGCCCATCATCAGGTTTTCGTAAAAAAACTTTCCCGGGTTTTTGGCGTTTGCGCCGATACCGCCGACAACAGCTGCCAGGTGTATGACCAGGTCAGGTCGTGTTTTCGAGAACAACCGTTCGATGTCTGAGGTTAGAACCAGGTCATATTCGCTTCTTCGAGGCACGAAAACTTCCAGGCCCAAAACACTGTGCAATCGCTCCACAATAAAGCGCCCTAAAAAACCGGTACCACCGGTGACCAGCACTCGCTTAAAAGGGAAGGCTTCGTCCAGGTTCATTATTATTATTCGAGGGCAGCTACTGCATCACGCACGAGTTGGAAAGAGGCCGGTGTCACCAAACGTTTCGGTCTTGTCTTTATTTTGCAGGAGCCTAAGGTCTGCGTCCACCATGAGGTGCACCAACTCTTTGAATGTAACTTTAGGCTCCCAGTTGAGCACCTGTTTTGCCTTGGTAGCATCGCCAATGAGCAGATCAACTTCAGTTGGTCGTAGGTATTTTGCATCCAGCTCAACATAGTCATGCCAGTCAAGGTCCAGGTAAGAAAACGTTTCGTCCAGGAACTCACTTACGGAATGAGTTTCCCCGGTGGCGATGACGTAGTCGTCAGGTTTCTCCTGCTGCAGCATTAACCACATCGCTTCGACGTATTCCTTGGCATATCCCCAATCGCGCTTGGCATCCAAATTTCCAAGGTAAAGCTTTTTTTGCAGGCCGGCTTTGATGCGGACCGCTGCGCGAGTGATCTTGCGCGTGACAAAAGTTTCGCCACGGCGCGGGCTCTCGTGGTTAAAGAGTATGCCGCTGGCGGCGAACATTCCATACGACTCGCGATAATTTACCGTGATCCAGTGCGCATACACTTTTGCTGCGCCGTAGGGGCTACGCGGGTAAAACGGCGTGGTCTCTCGTTGCGGCACCTCCTGAACTTTGCCAAACATCTCCGAGCTGCTTGCCTGATAAAATTTTGACTTGCTTCCTGTCTCGCGAATAGCTTCGAGAATCCGGACAGTGCTCAGCGCAGTCACATCACCGGTGTATTCAGGAATATCAAAACTGACGCGGACGTGACTCTGCGCTGCCAGGTGGTAGACCTCTTCGGGCTGGATGCGATAGAGCAGTTTAATGAGATTGGTTGAGTCAGCGATATCGCCGTAGTGTAGAAAAAGGCGCACGCCATTGATGTGGGGATCTTTGTATAAGTGATCGATACGGCCGGTATTAAAGGTCGAGGCACGCCTGATAATCCCGTGGACCTCATAATCTTTTTGCAGCAGGAGTTCCGCAAGATAAGAGCCATCCTGACCAGTGATTCCGGTGATTAATGCTTTTTTCATCTTCAGGAATATTTCCAGTTTGAACTATAACAAACCGCGTCACTGTTTGAAGCAGGGATAGGACGCATCTCGCTCGTTAAGTATGGGCTCGTGGGGCAAAGGCCACGTGACGGCAAACGCCGGGTCGTTCCAGGGATATCCCTGGTTGGCTTCCGGCGTGTAAACCTCTGAAACTTGATAAAACACTTCCGTCTCATCTTCGAGAGCTTGAAACCCATGGGCCAAGTCGCCAGGAATGTAAATCATTAGACGGTTCTCTTGGGTGAGTTGAACGCTGACCCACTGTTTGAAAGTGGGGGAGTCGGGACGCAGATCCACGGCCACGTCGAAAATTGCGCCGCGCGTGCAGCGGACCAGCTTCGTCTGTCCATAAGGCGCTGCCTGGTAGTGCAACCCGCGCAATGTTCCGCGCCGCCGATTGTAAGAGACGTTGTTTTGTACAAACCGCCCCACCAGACCATGAGCCTCAAACTCACGCTGGGAAAAGGAGCAAGCAAAGAAACCGCGTTCATCCTCGAAACGCTCAAGCTCGATGATGTAGACATCCTTCAATTCAGTCTCAGTAAAGATCAATTTGTATCACACCCCTTACAATGCGCATTTATCGGGCCACTCCGGTGCAGTCACTTCCGGCCTTCTGGTAGAGCTTGCGAATCCATATCAGCTCGAACCATCTCTTTGACC
>JBDTTW010000102.1:0-7380 GCA_039930405.1 bacterium | reverse complement strand
CGGTCAAGGTCTTTGTGCCACCAACGCGTTCAAAAGCTCGCTCCTGCAAAACTCGCAACAACTTGACCTGCACGCCGGGAGTTAACTCTACGATCTCATCGAGAAACAACGTGCCACCGTCGGCAAGTTCGAAACGCCCCTGCCGCATGTAGTTGGCCGAGGTAAACGCGCCCTTCTCGTGGCCAAACAGTTCCGACTCAATCAGCGACTCAGTTAGCGCCGCACAACTGACGCCAATAAATGGCCGGCGCGCCCGCTGGCTTTCTTCGTGGATTGCGCGCGCCAGCATCTCTTTGCCGGTGCCGTTTTCGCCGATGATCAAGACGGTGGCGTTCGTGTCTGCAACCGCACGCGCTTGCTTCAAAGTTTTTTCCAGCGCCTGACTTGAACCAATCAAACGCCCAAAGCCCGTGGCCCCAACCAGCTCGTCGCGCAAGCGGGTGTTTTCAAGTTCCAACCGCCGCATGCGCACCGCCTGATTGACGATGTGCACAACTTCCACCGCGTCGAGCGGCTTTTCAAAAAAACCATAAGCGCCACGCTTGACGGCTTCCAGCGCGGCGCGTTTCGAGTTACTCGCGGTGATCACTACAACCTGGACCGGTGGGTTTCGATCGCGCGCAGCCTCAATGATCGCCAGGCCTTCGGAAATATCTTCAACCTTGGGGGGCAGATGCAGATCGCTGAGAACGAGATCGATGTTCTCCTGCTGCAACAGCTTTACGGCTTCTGCGCGCGACGCTGCCTCCAGCACGCGATAATCAGAATTCAGTGTCCAGTAGAGTCCGCGGCGCACTGATTCATCGTCATCGACGACCAGCAGGGTTTCTTTCGCTCTGGATTCTTTGGTTTGAGAGTCGTGGCCCATCGATAATTTTTGCTCAAACGAACATCCGCAAAGGCTGAACGAATGGATTGGAAAAAGCCTGGGCAACTGGTGAGGATGCGAGCGGGACGATTCACCGCGTTACGAGTGGGGCGATGGTAGCACGACCCTAAAAGTAGTACCAGCACCTTGCTGTGACTCAACTTCGATCGTGCCACCGTTCGCGCTGACTACTTCGCGACAGGTATACAAACCAAGCCCGACGCCTTTTGGTTTCGTGGTTGCGAAAGGATGAAACAACCGCTCGGCAATGAAGCGCTCGCTCATGCCCTCGCCGGTGTCGCTTACACTGAAGTAAGGCTTACCGTCATCGGTTTCGCCGGCTGCAATCGTCAATTTTCCGCGCTTCTCTCCCATCGCCTCCAGCCCGTTGATGATCAGGTTTTCCATGACTTTGTCCATGCGATCGCCATCAACCAGCGCGAAGAGGGTCTCCGGAAGATTGACTGCAATCTCATGCTGAGTGCCGGCCGGCTCGCCTGTCATCGCGACCACACGTTTCATTATCGGCACCAGATCGACGGACCGCGGCCGCTTGTGCTCGCCGCTTAACGTATTCACGGGATTACTCAGGCGCGCCACCAATGCTCGCAATTTATCCGTGGCGGTAGTCAAAGATTGCATCGCATCGACGCGGAATTCTTCCTTCTCGTAATGCTTTTCCATGTTGTTGACGATGAGTGACAATGCCTCGATCGCATTCTTCAGGTCGTGAGTGAGCACCGCAGAGAGTCGCACGAAAGATTGAAACTGCCGGCTCTCGGCTTCGCGCGCGATCTGTTCGCGCAACTGCCTGGTCACCAGGCCAACGTTGTCGGCCAGCGGTCGCAAAGCATCGCTGGAGAGCAACTCGATGCGATGGTCCAACTTGCCTTTTACGATTTCATCGACGCCGGCGGCCACCTGATCGATGCTTTTTGTGCGGCGGACATAATACTGCGTCAGGACGACTGCGGCGGTTGAACCAAGCAGCAACGCCAGGATGATACCGAGCCAGCCATAAAGCCTTGAATCGCGCGAGGCCAACGAAGAATTGCGCGCCACGGCCAGCGACAGTTTGTTCCCCAGGAGCGGAGAATAAGTGGCCAGCCATTGATCACCGTCCGCCGCCTTGAAGCTACTCGTACCCGAATGACCGGCCACCATCTCCGCACCTATCCCCTGCAGGTACGGCAACGATGATTGGGCGTGTTGATGTTTGAGCGCAGCGTTGGTGTGGTAAACAATTTCGTCCTGGTCGTCGACAACAAGTACGACAGTGGAGCGCCGGGAAGTGTTTTTGTTTTCAGCGATCGAATCTTCGAGTGGACGGGCAGCGGACGAAATAACGGAGTCCAGTCGCAGATCCGCAACCAAAGCGCCGCGAGCGGCTCCAGGGTGAGACAAAGAAACCGGCGTCGTGCAACGCAACGTCTTACCCGCGGTCGGGCTGGCGACAATCGAGCAAAGCACTTTGTCTTCTGACGCCGTCCAAACACCGTTCTCAGGTTGGATCTGCTCCGCTAACAAATCGTGCGTGCGAAAAACAATATCGCCGTTTTGGGTGAGAGGCGCTTCGGCGACAAAAATCGCTTGCCGGCTGGGGGCAAAGGCGGCAATGGCTCGGTAGGAATTCGGACCACGAAGCAGCGAGGCAATGGCGCTTTTCGCTTCCGGGATTTCGTCAGCTCCCGTTTGGGCCGCTGGCTCCCCAGGGTTGTTTCCGGGTGGTGGACTAGTGGCTTGAGCAACGGCAGGACGATCGGACGTGCGTATGCAACTTTGCAGCGCCCGGCTAGCAGCTAGATTCCTAATTTCCTGTTTTCGCTCGCGAAGTAGAGTTTCAAAGCTTTGGGTGGTCGCCGCGAGTTCGTGCTCCAACTCGTTGCGTACGAGCGTCTCACCGGATCTGACATTGACCAGGAGATTGATGCCGCTGAGCAGCAGCAGAGGGAGGACACAAAAAAGAGCAAACGTGAGAAAGATTCGTGATCGACTTTGCACCGCGCCACTCCAAATCGAGGATGGCAGAGATATTAGCTCAGCCGCGGGTTTACTGTAAGGAGTATTTAACCGATGTAAAGCAAACTGTTAGTTTGCGGTGGCTGCCAGACATTCAAGACTAGAGTGGTGACGAACTGTTGTGTGTCGGTGGCCCAGACACTCAACACTATAATGGCCACGACCACCGCAAACTAACAGTTTGCTTTACGAAGACCTGTTAGACCGGCGCGCGGCCAAACTCAATTAATAGCGGCGCCAGAGCTGCGATGATCTGCCCGTGGGCCACGCCGTTGCTGGCGACGATGCCGTTACGGTTCTGAACCTCAGGCGAGTTGTAACGAAGTGGCTTCCCAAAAAGATCGCTAAGCTTGCCGCCTGCTTCCTGCAAAATAATTTCCGGCGCGCACGTGTCCCATTGTTTTGTCCGCGGCGAGAGGTGCACATAAAGATCGCACTGCTGTTCGACAATCAAGCCAACTTTTATCCCCACTGAACCGCGGCGCACTTCCTGTTTGACGCCAAAGCTTTGGACCACGCGGTCCATGCGCGGACTGCGATGCGAGCGGCTGGCCGCCAGTCGCATCGTCGCCAGATCGGTGTGATTGGAAACTCGCACACGTTCAGGCTCAGTTTCTGGCCGTTCCACCCAGGCGCCGCCGCCGCGAACGGCACGATACAGGATGCCGGTCAATGGTTGGTAAACGACGCCCAGTACACATTCGCCATCTTCGGCCAAACCAATCTGCACTGCGAAATCGCCGTTGCCTTCGATGAAGCCGGTAGTGCCGTCGAGCGGATCCACCATCCACACGCGTGACTTATCGAGCCGGCGTTCGGTATCGATTGATTCCTCGGCCAGGATTCCATCTTCCGGAAATTCTCTGCTTAGGCGCTGCACAATAATTTCATTCGCAATTCTGTCGGCTTGCGTAACTGGCTCGAGATCGCCGGCGCCCGCTTTTTGTTCAATCTCAAACGGGCCGTCATAGACGTCGAGGATGGCTGCGCCCGCCACGCGCGCGAGTTCGAGCGCGACCGATATCTCCTGTGCATAGATATGTTTTTGAGTAGGCATTTGTTCCAGCCACGGCTCCGCCGTTTGATGTGCGGAAGGTCTACGATCTTCCTTGAGACTCACCTAAAACCACGGGGCTACGCCCCGGAAAAGGAGGGGCGCAGCCCCAAAGAAACTGAGGTTACAACTTACGGTGGGGCGAAGCCACCACCGCACATCAGGCGGCAGAGCCGTAAATCCCTTTCGCCGCGGCGCGGATAATCTCCAATGTCTGTGCGATGTCCGCCCGCGTCGTGCGAAAGTTTGTGATGCAAGCGCGCAAAGCAAACTTGCCGTGAATGGTCGCGCTGGAAAGATAGGCACGGCCGCCGCGTTGCACGGCGTGCATAATCTTCTGGTTAAGGCGATTCAGTTCATCCTCGTTTTCCAGTGGCCTGCCAGCGGACTGCAACCGCCTGGCCTGCGGTACATAACGGAAGCAACAAATACTCAATTGTGGCTGCGACAACAGTTCAAAATCCTCCGCCTGTTCCACCAGCCCTGCCAGATAACCAGCCAACGCATTGTCTTCAGTAATCGCCGCGGCAATGCGACGCACGCCGTAATAACGCAACGTCAGCCAGATCTTAAGCGCGCGAAACCGGCGCGACAGCTCTGGTCCATAATTCCAAAAAGCAAACGACTCATCCGCGTCTTGCTCGAGCACCTTTATATAGTCCGCGTCTTCATCCCCAAAAGCGACACGCGCTTTGGCTTCATCGCGAAATAAGAGACAGCCACAATCAAGCGGCGCATAAAGCCATTTGTGTGGATCCAGGGATACGGAATCAGCGCGTTCGAAACCAAAAAAAAAGGGGACGTTTGGTTTCGTCAAGCGCGGCCGGGGCGCCGTACGCGCCGTCGACGTGAAACCAAAGCGAAAATTCCTGAGCAACGTCGGCGATCTCAGAAAACGGATCGACGGCGCCGGTATTAGTCGTGCCGGCGCTGGCGACGATGCAAAACGGTTTCGCTCCCGCTTGAATATCCGCCTGAATGCGTTCGCGCAGAAGTTTTACATTCATGCGAAACTGATCGTCGCAACTGATCAAACGCACCTGATCGCGACCCATCCCAAGCACGTCCGCCGCTTTCGGTATCGACATGTGAACTTGCTCGGACGCATAGATGGTCATGGGCGCTTCACTTTGCCAAAGGCCGGTTCGCCCAGCCTCCCTTCCGGTCTTCGCTCGCTGGGCGATCAACAACGCAGTCATGTTTGCCATCGAGCCGCCGCTGGTGAGCAGACCGTGAGCGTCTTCATCGTACCCAATTAAAGCTCCCAGCCAACGCACGACCGTCCGTTCAATTTCGGTGGCAGCCGGACCGGAACGCCACGAGGTGACGTTTGAATTCAGCGCCGAAGCAATTAGATCGGCAAAAGCGCCAACCGGTGTTGCGGGTGAGGCGACATAACCAAAAAAGCGAGGGTGGCCGTTATGACGACTATTCTTGATGATCGTGTGGCAGTCGTTTATGAGTCGCTCTACCGGCTCGCCTTCGGCCGGCAGCGTAGCGCCAACTTGTTCGAGGGTGTCGCCGGCAAACGTTTCCGGAAATACTGGCAAGCCAGAAACTTCAGTGAAGTATTGCAGCACAAGTTCATTGACTCGCGACGATAGTTCCCGCAATTCTTCCGGCGAAACATCAAGCGAAGACGGTCGCGTAAAAGAGTGTTCGGTTGTCATTTGATGGCCGGAGGGGCGATAGCCACAAGCAAAGAAAGACGTTCGGTTCCGGAATTCGTAACACCATGCTTTATTCCTGCCGGCGCCGCGACGACTGTGCCCGCCTCGGCCTGTCGTTCGTTATCGCCGACTGTAAACGTTCCCGAACCTGCCAGAACAAAATAGAATTTGTCGGCGCCCTCATGCGCGTGTGCGCCTTGCGTTTGCCCCGGCTCGAGACAGTTTAGTCCGACCATCAGGTGCGCGCCCTGGAACAGCGTGGTCTTGTAAACCTTGTCCGGCTTTGAGCCCGCGTGCTCCTGCCAGTTGAAAAAGTAATCCATAAGGTTCCTTTAAAATTTTTGCTGAAAGCAAAACTAACACAGCCTTTCGCAACCATGAAGCGTTTGCCGAGAACAGAGGTCAGAGAGCAGAGGTCGGAGAGCAGAGAAGTCAGATGTCAGATGTCAGATGTCAGAAGTTAGAAAGTCAGAAAATCAGCGATCATTGTGTGTCAGTAGTTTTATTGATATTTTCTGACTTCCAACTTCTGATATCTGACTTCTGATATCTGACCTCTGATTTTTATGGCCATTACCAACAACGCAACTCCCGCAGGCACGCTTCGTTATCGCGCTCGCTTCCCCGACGCCGCGACGGGTCATTTCCGCGAGCGTCAGCAACTCTGGCCTTCGTCAATCGGCATCGGCACTTACCTCGGCGACGCGGACGAACGAACCGATCAAGCGTATACCGATGCGGTTGTGCGGGCGGTTGAACTCGGCGCGAACGTGATTGACACCGCCGCGAACTATCGCTTTCAGCGCAGTGAACGATCGATTGGGAATGCTTTAGGTGAACTTACCGGAACAAAAGGCTTTGCACGCGAGGAACTGATCATCTGCACGAAGGGTGGTTACTTGCCGTTTGCTGGCGCGCCGCCGCGCGACGTTCGTGCCTACGTTGAAGAGACTTTCGTCAAACCCGGTATTGCGCGTTTGCAGGATTTCGCCGGCGGCAGTCATTGCATGACGCCCTCGTACTTGCAGAACCAGTTGGACCAGTCGCTGACCAACATGAACTTGAGCTGCATCGACGTTTATTACATTCACAACCCGGAATCGCAGTTAGGCGAGGTTTCTGAGGAAGAGTTTGCTACGCGATTGCGCGCGGCATTTGCGCAGCTTGAAGAAAATCGCGCGCAAGGGAAACTGAAGTTTTATGGCGTGGCCACCTGGAACGGTTTTCGGGTTCCAGCAGGAACAACCGGCTATCATTCTTTAGCGCGCATGGTTTCGCTGGCGACCGAAGTCGGCGGTGAGGCGCACGGCTTTCGTTTTGTTCAGTTGCCTTTCAATTTGGCGCTGCCAGAGGCGTTGACTTTGGTTAACCAAACCGTTGCTGGTGAATCTTTAACATTGCTGGAAGCGGCCGAGCTGCTCGGCGTAACAGTCATCTCCAGCGCTGCAATTTTCCAGGGTCGCGTTGCTCGAGGTTTGCCCGCAGACCTGCGAGAAACGCTGGGATCATTGACGACCGACGCGCAGACCGCGATACAATTCGTGCGCTCGGCGCCGGGAATTACCACTGCGCTGGTTGGCATGAGCAGCCGCGAACACGTTGAAGAAAACTTGCAACTTGCGCGCGTCGCTCCCGTTGCATCCGAACAATTCATGCAGTTGTTTTCGACAACGTGAGCGAATGAAAAATTTGACTAACGAGCGGCTCTGCCGCCTTCCGTGCGGTAAGGCTCTGCCTTACCGGCGACTTCCTCTTATTTTTTTGAGAGG
>JBDTTW010000101.1:0-18355 GCA_039930405.1 bacterium | reverse complement strand
GCGTGGCGGACAGTATCGCAAACTCTACGAACTTCAATTTGCGGATGAAGAAGAAGAATTAGTCAGTCCGTAGTCAGTTGTCCGTTATCAGTTGTTCATGACTGTCAATGTTGCGCTGACACTAGAATTGACCATCACAACTGACGACTGACAACGGAAATTCGAACATAATTATGAAATCAATGACAGGTTACGGGCGCGGTTCAGCGGAAGGCGACAACTTTTCTGTTTCCGTGGATGTAAAGACGGTAAACAATCGTTTCCTCGACGTGCACCTGCGCCTCGGAGGCGAGCTCGCTCCACTCGAGCCTGCGATCAAACGCCAAATTAGTTCGCGCCTTTCGCGCGGCCGCGTCGATGTCACCATCAACTTGGAAAGGACCTCGCAAACAGCCTATGAACTGAACCGGCCCTTAATCGCTGGTTACGTTAATGCGCTGCGCGAAATGCAAACTGAGTTTGGCATCGCCGGGGAATTGGACATCAATCTGGTCGCCCGGCTGCCCGGTGCGTTACAGCCATCGCGCGATGGTCTTTCCGACAACGTGTCGGCCGGTCTCGAGAAAGCATTGGCGGGGGCGCTCGATGAACTCGAAGGGATGCGCGCGCAGGAAGGCGAAGCACTGCGGCAGGAGATGTCCGAACGCATTGACAAGATTGAAGCGCTGGTGCCGCTGATTGAAAGTTCAGCGGCCGGTTTGGTTGACGCCTATCGCGCGCGCTTGCAAAAACGCATTTCGGAACTGCTCTCGCGAAATGGACAATTGGTCGAGATTGATCACGGCCGGCTGGCTCAGGAAGTTGCTTATCTTTCGGATCGCAGCGACGTCAGCGAAGAGATGGTCCGCCTGCGCAGCCACCTGATCCAGTTTCGCGACGCTTTGAATTCCAGCACCGAAACCGGCAAGATGCTCGACTTCCTTTTGCAGGAGCTTAACCGCGAAGCCAATACGACGTTGTCCAAGTCAACCGATCTCTCGATGAAAGAATCGGCACTGGCAATTAAGGCGGAAGTCGAAAAACTTCGCGAGCAGGTCCAGAATGTTGAGTGAACTAGATCAGAACCAGGCGGAAAACTTTCCCGCGGAAGCGACCGAAGGGCGGGGCATTCTCTTCGTTGTCAGTTCACCTTCCGGCGGCGGCAAAGGCACGCTGATCCAGCGCGTGTTGAATAAGGTGCCTAATCTTAGCTATTCTGTTTCGTTTACAACCAGGGCGCCGAGAAGCGGTGAGGTGAATGGGCGCGAGTATTTCTTTGTCACGCCCGATAAATTCCAGGAAATGGTGGCGGCCGACGAGTTCCTCGAATCGGCCACAGTTCACGGCCACCTCTATGGCACCGCGCGAAAACAGGTCGCACAAGAAATCGCCGAAGGCCGCGACATCATTCTCGAAGTAGATGTGCAAGGCGCGGCCAGCGTGCGCCGACTGATGAGCGATTCGGTCAGCGTCTTTATTCTGCCGCCATCGTTTGAAGTATTAAAAACCCGGCTGACCGCGCGCGGCACCGACTCGCAGGAAGAACTGGATGTGCGGCTGCGCAATGCGCCGGTCGAGCTAAAGGATTATTCGGCATTCCAGTATGTGATCATCAACGATGATGCTGAACTCGCGTCTAATCAACTGGCTGCGATTGTATTTGCTGAAAGGGCGCGCCTAAGTCGTCAGGAACAGAAAGTAAGAAACGTCGTCGAAGCGTTTATGGCAAAAGAAGACGGTGATTCACAGTAGTTATTATTTGAGCAGGAGGATGAGTATTTATAATGGCAACCAAAGAAGTAATTGAAGAGATCGCCGAAGAGACGCAGGCGCCGGAAATTGATTCGAAGTACCGTCTGATAATTCTTGCCGCCAAGAGAAGCAAACAATTGCAAAGAGGTGCACGGCCGCGCATCGAGATCGATACGGTCAAACATAAGAACACACGTATTGCTTTGGAAGAGGTGATGCGAGGCCGCGTCAACTTCACGCTAACCGACCCTGATAAAGAATAATTTGCGTTTTCGCTCGAGCTGGAAACCTTTTACATTCCCTTGTAATCCGGGCCTCCACCGCCTTCCGGGGTCACCCAGTTGATAATCTGATAGGGATCCATGATGTCGCAGGTTTTGCAATGAACGCAGTTTGAGAAATTGATTTGCAGCTTGCGCTTCCCATCCGTCCCGTCGTCAACCATTTCGTAAACGGCGGCGGGGCAAAACCGCTGACAGGGATTTCCGTACTCTTCCCGGCAACGCGTCGCACAGATGTTGGTATCGAGCACGTGAAGGTGTGCCGGCTGATCTTCGCTGTGCCCTACGGCGGCGTGGTAAACGTCAGTCAACTTATTAAAAGCAATCTTGCCGTCAAAGCGCAGGCCGTCGTAGCGTTGTTCGATATTGTCGCCGCGATATCCGTAAGCTGAAAGCTTCTTCATCGTTTCATGACCGGCTTCGGCTTTCGCGCGATCGAAAAGTCCCCACGAGCGGCCGCCGGTGATGAACTGCAATCCGGTGTTTGCCAGTCCCAACCAGCGACCGTGCTTGAAGCCGGCATGAAAATTCCGAACCTTGCGCAGTTCCGGAATAATCCAACTTTCGTTGACGAGCTGTTCGTACCGTTGCAACTGCTTTGCTGAATAGTCTCCAGCTAACAACGATTCAAAAATAGCCTGCGCCGCGAGCATGCCACTTTTGATCGCGGAGTGAATTCCCTTCAATCTTTGCGAATTGAGAAAGCCGGCGCAGTCGCCCACCAGCAACACGCCGTCCGCGTAGATTTGCGGCATCGCATAATAGCCGCCGGCCGCGATTGTCTTCGCGCCGTAGCGAATCATCTTGCCGCCTTCCAATAACCGGGTGACAAATGGATGTTGTTTGAAGCGTTGAAACTCAGCGTGCGGATCGAGCAGCGGATCCTGATAGTCGAGCCCGGTTACGTATCCAAGGTTCACAATGCGGTTCTGCATTCCATAAATCCAGCCACCGCCATAGGTATGCGCGTCGGAAGGAAAGCCAAGTGTGTGCGTGACTCTGCCGGTCGGATATCTATCGTCAGGCAACTCCCAAAGTTCCTTGACGCCGATGCTGTAAACCTGTGGTTCGCGCCCGTCATTCAGATTCAGGCGCGCGGTTAGTTGTTTGGTCAACGAACCACGCGGCCCTTCGCCGAGCACTGTGACTTTGGCGCGCAGATCGACACCGGGCTCGAAGTTAGGTTTGCGCTTTCCTTCTTTGTCGATTCCCTTGTCGCCGGTGCGCACGCCTACCACGCGCTCGTCTTCATCATAAAGAACGTCGGCGCCGGGAAATTCGGGAAAAATATTTACGCCGGCTTCTTCACATTTCTCACCGAGCCAGGCGGTAAGACGATTCAGCGACACGATGTAATAACCGTGATTCTTCAGCGGCGGCGGTGTGATCGGCGAACGAAGCGCATGCTTCTTTGTTAGATAAAGGAAATAGTCTTCCTTCACCGGCGATTCCAACGGCGCGCCCTGTTCGACGAAATCTGGAATCAACTCGCGCAACGCGCGCGGATCCATTACGGCGCCAGACAGAATGTGCGCGCCAACGGTCGCGCCTTTTTCAATGACGCCGATTTCGAGCTCGCCTAGCGGGGCGCCGGTGCGTTTTCCACTTGCGACTTCTTCGTTGTGCGTTTTTACGAGTTTCGCCAGATGCAGAGCGCCGCTGAGATTCGCGGGTCCAGCGCCCACGAAAACCACATCCATTTCCAAAGTTTCGCGTTCCAAATGATCAGCCCTGTCGAAAAAAATGAATAGCCATTCAGTTTGCGGAGTATAGCAAATCAGGCTACCAGTCCTGAAATCGGATTGATGCGACACGCAAATTGGACGAAGCCCGTTCGTAACATGGTTTGATTTAATCTCCGTGAGAAGAGTAGGCATAAGCTTGATGAACTTTTGCGCGCCTTATTTCGCGGAGTTGAGGTAAACTCTCCAGCCATCTCGTTATGCAAAGCGTTCCCCCGCGCCGGTTTCTGATTCTTGCCTTGCTGCTTGCGGCTTCGTTGTCCCTTGTTGCCTTCCGTCTTCACGCGAATAACTTTGGACGCTCTGTAAAAGGAGAGACAAAGACTCTGCAACCGGCGCTGATCGTTTGGGCCTGGGAGCGACCGGAAGATCTAAATTTCATCAATCCGGAAAAAATCGCTGTCGCGTATTTAGCCAAAACGGTTTTCTTGCGAGGGTCGGGGCTGTTAACGAAGCCGCGACTGCAACCGCTCGCGATCCCTTTTGGGACGACAATAATTCCAGTCGCCAGAATTGAAGTCGACACCGACAAACCTCCAGCACTTTCCGGCGAGCAGGCAAAGGAAACCGCCACCGAGATCGCGAAACTTTCATTAATCGCAAACACGTCGATGATTCAAGTCGATTTCGATGCGACCACCGGCCAGCGTCAGTTTTATCGAACGCTATTAATTGAACTTCGCAAGCGAATGCCGCCGGCAACCAAGCTATCGATAACGGCGCTCGGTTCGTGGTGCCAGGGCGACGACTGGCTGGGGGACCTGCCAATTGACGAAGCTGTGCCGATGCTGTTTCGCATGGGGCTCGACCGCAATGCAATCCTGTCGCGACTAAACGGTGCAGGATTTAATTCGACACGCTGTGATTCGAGTGCCGGAATTTCGACCGATGAACCCGTCAACAACCTGCCCGCAGTGTCGCGGCTTTATGTTTTCAATCCGAATGGTTGGAATCGCGACGCTCTAAACAAAGTGATGGAGATCTATCAACGATGACACGAAGATTCACCAGCCTGTTAACGATCGCCTTGATTGCTGTCATGTTAGCCGGACCAGCGACTGCGCTTGCGTGTGGTCCATTTTCGCTGGATACAATTTTCGTGTTCACCGTCCATCCCGAGTACCCGCTGGAAAACTTTGCGCGCGGCAACCTTGGAATGGTCCAGCCTAGTTACGCGCGATCGTATCTTTACGTTGCTTACCGGTATTTGAATGGAAACGGCTTCACGCCTGCGGAACAAAACGAGCTGGTCGAACTCTGGGGCGATCGGCTGAATTTGGGCTGGGAACCGAGCGAAGAACAATCGGTGAAGCGCTGGCTGGACGCGCGGAACAAAGTCCCGGGCGCGGCCGCAATATCAAACATCGAAGTCTATCGCAACCGGGAAAAGCCAAACGAGTATGAGACTTATTTGAATTGCCAGAAGGATGCGTTTGAAACGGCTGCCGATACATTTGAGGCCCGCAGCAAACAATGGGGCGCGGACAGCGCTTCACTAAAGTCGTGGGCGGCGGCGCAGGATCAAGTTTTCGCAAATTGCTCGGAAGGAAAGCACACTCCGGAGGCTATTGCCGCGGACGCTGACACACTTGCTCGCGCGGACCGGCAATATCAAAGCGCCGCCGCAAATTTTTACGCCGGCGATTTCGATCAGGCGCTCGCTGGTTTCCAGACGATAGCTGCTGATCGCAGTTCGCCCTGGCATAACTCAGCGCCTTATCTCATCGCGCGGACATTTCTGCGCCAGGCGAGTCTCGGACCTGTGGATCAGAAAGGTCCGTCTTTAACAGAATCAGAGAAGCAGTTGAATGAGATTCTCGCGACCGAGGAATTGAAAGAGTCTCATGAAAATGCGCAGCGGCTACTAAGTCTCGTGCGACTGCGGTTGCACCCGAAAGATGTTGTTCACGAACTAGCTACTTCTTTGACCGGCAAAAAGGCGAATCCGAATCTGAAGCAGGAACTTTGGGACTACACTGTTTTAATGGACCAGTTCATTGGTGATGAGCCCGCATCGGCCTTTCCCGGCAATGCTGCTGAACTTGGCGGGGATGACTTAACTGAATGGCTTGTTACTCTTCAGTCGGAAAAACCTGAAGCGGGTTCGCACGCGTTTGACCGCTGGCAAGCCACGTCGTCAGTTCCCTGGCTCATCGCCGCGCTTACGAAAGTGGATCCAAAGCATCCCCACGCGGATACGCTAAGGCGGGCCGCGGCGGCTGTTCCACCTAACTCCCCCGCGTTTCCTTCGGCTGTGTTCCACATTGCTCGTTTGAACATCGCCGCCGGGCGTTTTAATCAAGCGCGCGCCATGCTTGATGAGTTGCTGCGTAAGGATCGTGCTCATCTCAATGCCTCAGCGCTGAACTCGTTGCGCCACGAACGCATGCTGGTGGCAAACAACCTGGATGAGTTTCTAACCTATGCCCAAAGTGTGCCGGCGGGTCTGAGCTGGAATGATGATGGTCGCGAGATTCCCGCAGAGCCCGACGATGTTTCGGCAGGCCTGAAATCTCTTCAGGGTAAGCCGTTGTTTGACGACGCTGCCGCGAAGGTGCTGAACGTGAAAATTCCGCTCTCGCTTCTGAAGCAGGCGGCCGTTAGCAAGACATTACCCGATCATTTGCGCCGCGACGTTGCACAAGCAGCGTGGCTGCGGTCGGTACTCCTGCGTGACGAAGTCACCGCGGCGGAACTTGCGCCGACATTAAAAGCTCTCGTGCCCGAGATGGCTTCGCTGCTTGATAACTTCCTCGCCGCGCCCGATTGGCAAGCGAAACAATTCGCCGGGATTTATGCCTGGTTGAAGTTTCCCGGGCTGGAACCAGTCGTGGATACGGGCATTGGACGACAGATTCCGCTCGGCGAACAAGACAGCTATCGCGATAATTGGTGGTGCGCGGCGGCGTACACTGCCAACGCTGAGGCCTCGGAAGACAGTGCAAAAAAGCGCGCCGCGAACGAAGAAAGCGCGCCGGCTTTTCTGACCAAAGCACAACAAGCAAACGCCAGCAAAGAATACGCGCTTCTTTCTTCACTCGGAGCGGCTCCCAATTACATCTCGCAACAAGTTGTTGCCTGGGCCACGCGCAACCCGACCGACCCCAGGGTTCCCGAAGCCCTGCATCTCGCCGTCAATACCACGCGACACGGTTGTACCGATAAACAGACGGGTAGATGGTCCAAAGCCGCGTGGGACTTTCTCCATCGCCGCTATCCTAACAATGCCTGGACTAAGCGGACGCCCTATTGGTTTAAAGACTGAAGCCACCTCCATTACCACTCAGATTTTGACCGCGCACCTCCAGCCGGCGCGGTTCGCGTTCTTATCTCCAAACTGTAGAATGTAAGAAAACTAAAACTGGGAATTTACTCTTGACTGAACACGCCCACACCAATCGCTTAATCAACGAAACCAGCCCGTACCTGCTGCAACACGCGCACAACCCTGTCGATTGGTTTCCCTGGAGCGAAGAAGCTTTTGCAATCGCGCGTAGCGAACAAAAGCCGCTGCTGCTCAGCATCGGGTACTCGGCCTGCCATTGGTGTCATGTGATGGAGCACGAGTCCTTCGAAAACGAAGCGATTGCAAAATTGATGAACGACAATTTCGTCAACATCAAAGTCGATCGCGAAGAGCGGCCCGATCTGGATCAGATCTATATGAACGCCGTGCAAATGATGACGCAGCACGGTGGCTGGCCGATGACCGTCTTCCTAACGCCGGACGCTGTTCCTTTTTACGCAGGCACCTATTTCCCACCCGAAGATCGCTACAACATGCCCGGGTTTCCGCGCGTGCTTATCAGCGTCGCCGACGCCTTTCGCGAAAGACCTGAAGATGTCGGTCAAACCGCGCAGTCGGTGTTGAGCGAACTCAAACGCGCGACAGCACTCGTCGAATCAAACGAGGTATTAACGGTTGATCTGCTTGATGCCGCCTACCGGGGAATAATCAAAAACTACGACGCAACCAACGGCGGGTTCGGCGGCGCACCCAAGTTTCCACCAGCAATGACGCTCGAGTTCCTGCTGCACACGTATTATCGCACCGGCAACGCGCGGGCGTTGGAAATCGTCCAGCACAGTACGCGCAAGATGGCGGACGGCGGCATCTATGATCAATTAGGCGGCGGGTTTCATCGCTATTCAACGGACGCCCGTTGGCTGGTCCCTCACTTTGAGAAAATGCTGTACGACAATGCCCTGCTGTCACGCCTCTATCTTCATTATTACCAGCTCACCGGCGACGAAGGGGCGCGGAAAATTGCCGAAGGGATTTTGGATTATGTAGTACGGGAGATGACTGACGAACTGGGAGGCTTTTATTCCACGCAGGATGCCGACTCGGAAGGAGTCGAAGGAAAGTTTTTTGTTTGGAGTCTAGCTGAAGTTGAAGCTTTGCTTGGGAAAGAGGATGCAGCCCTGTTTGCGGCTTATTACAACGTAACGAAAGGAGGTAACTTCGAAGGCGAGAACATCCTGAACGTCACGCAGGATCTTGCTGAAGGCGCCGCACGTAAGAAGGTGCCGGTTGAGGAACTCGAGGCAACTCTTCTTAAAGGTCGCAAGACCCTGTTTGCAGCTCGCGAGAAACGAATAAAGCCGGCCCGCGACGAAAAAGTCTTGACCGCGTGGAACGGTTTAATGCTTGCAAGCTTCGCTGAAGCCGGGGCGATTCTTGATCGTTCGGATTATTCGGAAGTTGCAAAACGGAACGCGCGCTTTGTATTGAACAACCTCCAGCGCGACGGATTATTGCTCAGAAGTTACAAGGATGGTGAAGCAAAGCTAAACGCCTATCTCGAGGACTACTCATTTTACTCGGAAGGATTGCTGACTCTGTTCGAGACTACTGGCGAGCTCGAGTGGTTTAATGAGGCGCGTAATCTTTGTGATGTGATGATACGAGAATTCTGGGACGAAGAAGAGGGCGGCTTTTTCTTTACTGGTGCCAGTCACGAACAATTGATTGTGCGCGCCAAAGACTTTTTTGATAACGCAACTCCGTCGGGAAATTCAATTGCGGCCGAAGTCCTTTTGCGTCTCGGCGCGCTTACGAACAATCAGGATTACCAACGACGAGCCGCTACCATTTTGCGCCTCACAGCCAACGGCATGCTGCGTTATCCGTCAGGTTTTGGCCGTGTATTGGGTGCCCTCGATTTCTATCTTGATTCGCCGAAGGAAATCGCACTAATCGGAGCGAACGATTCTGAGCAGACCATTTCGCTTGCCCGGGAAATCTGGTCCCGTTACCTGCCGAACAAAGTCGTCGCCCAAGCTGCGCCGCAGGATGATGCTGCCGCAAAGGCAATTCCGCTCCTTCAGGGGCGGCTCCAGTTGGACGGACAACCGACCGCCTATGTTTGCGAACATTTTGCTTGCAAGAGCCCTGTCATTACTCCCGCCGAACTGGGTGCCCAACTGGACCGAAACACTGCGACCGCACCTTAGGGTGCTCTCTTTCCGTTCCTCCCGCGGTAATTACTCATTGACTCCAACCATCTGACTGGTTTATCTTTAGGACCTGCCAAACATTGTTTGGCACACCCCAGCCCAAGCAATTCTGACTCGCCCTTGCATTTACCTGTTCGAGTGCCACGTTAGAAAAACTCAAAGTAAATCTTTCGTCGCTTCGGCTGGGCGGCCGACCAACCAATATGAATATTCCACGGAACTGGAAAAGCACGTTGCTCCTGGGCAGCATCTCAGCTCTCGGTTTGCTGCTCTTATGTTCGGCCTTGATTTCGACGGTCAGGCTTCCCTTTCTTTCGCGTGCCGGCTTGTTCTCCTGGTTGGTGCTGCTCGTCCTGACAGTCGTTGCCAGTCGCTTCACAGTTTCCATAACATCAACTCTTGGTACCCGCCAAAGCCGGAAATCGGTTGCCGATGCCCTGGTGTTCCTGGCAGTCATTCTCTATGCAGTGCCTCCTGCGGACACTGCCGGTCCGGCGACGTTACTGGCGGCGATCGTTGCGTTCGTATCCACCTACGGTCTGGCCGGCCGACGCGAATCAATCGCGACTACTGCCATCGCAATCATCTCCACATTTCTGTCGGCCTCGTGCTATGGATTTCTCGCTACAGTCTTTGCCGACGATCTTTCGAAGAGCGCTGCGCAAGGATTGCCTTTAAGCGTCTTTCTCGTGCCTCTTTGCGTGCTGGCAGTGCTTCAATATCTCTTCAGCACGCTGGCAACAATGCACTTTTTGAACTTGCTTGACGATAATCCGCGCACTCTTCCTTCACAGGAGAGTTTGGTTTGGACGCTGACAACCCAAGTGGCCGGCGCAGCTTCGGCAGTTCTTTTTTATTCAGCCCTTACCGGGGGCGGTTTCGCGTTTATCCTGCTGGGACTTTTGATTACCGCCATGGTCCATCTGCTCTATCGCTTCAACGAAAAGCGTTTAAATGAAGTTAGACGTGCCGAGGTTGAAAACCGCAAGCACGTTGAAGAGATGGCAAACATCCACATGAACACCATCGAGTCCCTGGCGATTGCCATTGACGCAAAGGATCAGACTACCCATGGCCATGTGCGCCGCACGCAGATTTATGCTTCCGAGATGGGAAGACTTTGCAAGGTCGGCGGCCAGGAATTGCAAGCGCTTTTTGCCGGCGCCTTGTTGCACGACATCGGCAAGCTGGCCGTGCCTGAATATATTTTGAACAAGCCGGGGAAACTTACCGAAGCGGAATTCGCGAAGATGAAGATCCATCCCACGGTTGGTGGCGACATTCTGCGGCGCGTCAACTTTCCCTACCCGGTGGAAGACATTGTTCGCTACCACCACGAAAAATGGGATGGCAGCGGGTACCCGAAAGGTCTCAAAGGCGAAGCGATTCCCTTGGTGGCTAGAATTATTTCAGTCGTGGACTTCTACGATGCCACGCGTTGTGATCGACCCTATCGTAAGGGAATGAAGCGCGAGGACTCGCTGGCCTTGTTAAAAGGAATGGCGGGAAGCGCTTTCGACCCGAAAGTCGTGGTCAGGTTTATCGAGCACGTTGAGGAATTCGACCGGCTGATCGATGCCGAAGATATTCAGGAGCAAGTGCCCGCCGAAACTATTGCCCATGACTATGAGACGAAGACCAAACCGGACGCGGGCCTTGCGTCCAACCTGGTAGGTACGCCAGACGACGATCAGGCCGGATTTCGTTCGATTACCGAAGCGCAACGGGAGGTATTTGCGCTTCACGAGATCGCGCAAACGATCGGTTCGTCGCTAAATATGAACGACACCGTTACGTTAATCTCGAATAAATTGAAAGCGATCGTTCCGTTTGATACGTGCATTATTTTTGTGGTTGATGAAAAGTCCGGAAAAGCCGTAGCCGCTCACGCCGTTGGCGAAGACGCCGCCGCCTTCAGCGAGCGACGCATGAACATAGGCGACGGAATTACGGGTTGGGTAATAGCCAACGAACGATCAATGTGTAACGCCTCGCCGGAACTCGACCTGGTGGGTGTGCCTGAAGAATTGTCTAAGAGTTACAAGGGCGTATTGGTATCGCCGCTGTTGCGCGAAGACGGCGCCTTTGGCGCACTCACTCTCTATTCAAAGAGCCGCACCTCGTACACTACCGAACATGTTCGCTTATTGGAATCTGTCTGTCAGCATGCCTCAACCGCACTTAACAACGCGATGACCTTCGAGAAAACGAAAGAGAGCGCGCTGGTCGATTCACTTACCAACCTGCCAAACGCCCGCGGCTTTTACATGATGCTGGAACAGCGACTGGCCGAGTGTCAGCGCATGGGCAACGAATCGCTGGCGGTAATGAGCATGGACGTGGACGACTTCAAAGAGATCAATGACCAGTATGGGCACACCGTTGGGGATCGGGTACTTGCGAGTTTGGCCGCGGTCATTCGCAAAGAGTTCAGACAAATGGACATTCTTACCCGTTATGCCGGAGATGAATTTGTAGCCATCATGCCGATGGCGTCAGGCAGCATGGCCCAGTCGGTGAGCGAACGAATCCGTAGCACTGTCGAGTCGCAGAAATTCTCGGTGCGCTCAGGGACGTTCGTTCAAATCGGCATCAGCATGGGTGTAGCCTATTATCCCGATCAAGGCGAGACGACTGAAGAACTGTTGACGGCTGCCGCGCGAAAAATGCAGACCGATAAACACTCGCGCAAGACGGTCATAAGCCTGGCGAACTTGCCGGTTACCAACCTTGATGCGTTGCGTTAGTCACCCAGCTAAATTAGGAATTCAAGCACGTCGCGTTTGCGGCGTGCTTTTTCATTGATGAACAGGGTTTTGCGCGCTTTCGCAATCCTCGCGTATAATTCCCTTCTCCTGTTTTAAGCAAGTTAACGAGCCGCCTTGATGGCGGCTAATCAGTTCAAAGCGGATCCGATCGTGGCAAAGTCAACCCAGGATATGAGAAAGCGAACACCAGAGCCTTCACGTGTCGGCGCGGAAGACGCGAGTGCGACCGGCGTCATGGACCACGACCAGGCCGAAGAGGCGGATCCGCGTCTTGATCCGGCCCAGGCCGTTAAGGATGCTCAGAAGCGCCGCTTTGCTGAACTTGATCGCGCGACGCTAATAGATATTTACCGCCAGATGTTGCTGGTCCGCCGCTTTGAAGAAAAATCCGCAGAAGCCTACAGCACCGGGAAGATTGGCGGCTTTTGCCATCTTTACATCGGCCAGGAAGCCGTTGCCATCGGCGCCATTTCAGCGATTCGGAAAGACGACTATGTGCTGACCAGCTATCGCGAGCATGCCCATGCGATTGCGAAAGGAATGTCTCCGGGTTCCGTGATGGCTGAGTTGTACGGCAAGGCAGGTGGCTGTTCGCATGGCAAGGGCGGCTCCATGCACATGTTTGATAAGGAAGTAAATTTCCTGGGCGGCCACGGCATCGTCGGCGGGCAAATTCCTTTAGCGACCGGTGTCGCCTTTGCCACGAAGTACAAGGAGACCGATCAAGTCACACTTTGTTTTTTTGGCGAAGCAGCGGTGAACCAGGGAGCATTTCACGAGTCGATGAATATGGCGCAGCTTTGGAAACTGCCGTGCATCTACATCTGCGAAAACAATCAGTATGGAATGGGCACGTCACTCGAGCGCGCTATGTCGTTGCAGGACATTTCCCAAAAGGCCTGCGCTTACGAAATAGCTTCCGAGTTTGTTGACGGCATGGACGTTCTTGCTGTGCGCGAAGCAACCTTGAGAGCCGTCGAGCGCGCGCGCAAGAATTATCTGCCGACGTTATTGGAAGTTCGTACCTATCGCTTCATGGGCCACTCAATGTCCGACCCGGGAAACTATCGGACGCGTGCGGAGATTGAACGCTACCAGGAACGCGATCCGCTCAAGCTGTTCTCAACCAGCTTGAAAGAAGAAGGAATTATGAGCGAGGCAGAAATGAAGAAAGTTGACGACGAGGTGCGGGCCGAAGTTGAGCAGGCAGAACGCTTCGCGGAAGAGAGTCCGTTGCCGGCGCCCGAGGAGTTGTTCACGAATGTCTATGCTAATCCAATACCGGAAGACGAATAGACAATAGATTTGGTCCGTCTAAGTAAACAGGAACTAGTTCAATGGCTATCGTAACAATGCGCGAGGCGCTCAATCAGGCACTTCGAGAAGAGATGCAGCGCGACAAAAATGTTTTTCTGATGGGCGAAGAAGTCGCCGCCTACCAGGGCGCATATAAAGTTACTAAAGGCCTGCTCGAAAAGTTGGGACCAAAGCGCGTCATCGACACGCCGATTACGGAACTTGGATTTGCGGGTCTCGGTGTGGGCGCCGCGATGGCTGGTTTGCGGCCAATCGTGGAGTTCATGACGTTCAATTTCTCGATCCTCGCCACCGATCAAATCATCAACTCGGCCGCCAAAATGCTGTACATGTCCGGCGGTCAGTTCAATATTCCCATCGTCTTTCGCGGCCCTGGCGGCTCGGCGTTTCAGGTTTCGTCGCAGCATTCGCAGGCGCTCGAATCCTGGTTCGCATATTTTCCGGGCTTGAAAGTTGTAATGCCGTCCACGCCTGCCGACGCTAAAGGGCTGTTGAAATCATCCATTCGCGATAACGATCCGGTTATTTTTATCGAGCAGGAACGGATGTACGGCAACAAGGGCGAAGTTTCAGACGATCCTGAGTTCACCATTCCGCTGGGCGTCGCCGACGTCAAGCGCGAAGGCAAAGATGCGACTATCGTGGCGCGTTCATTAATGGTTCCGGTGGCATTGAAGGCGGCAGAGGCACTCGAGAAGGAAGGCATTTCCTGCGAGGTAATCGATCCGCGAACCATCAGGCCGCTGGACATCACAACCATCGTCGACTCGGTCAAGAAAACTAATCGCGTCGTCATTGCCGAGGAATCGCATCCCTTCTGCGGCGTGGCTGCAGAGATCGCTTCAGAGATTATGGAGCGTGCTTTTGATTATCTGGATGCACCCGTGAAAAGAGTTTCCGGCGTCGACGTGCCGATGCCTTACGCAAAAAATCTCGAGGACGTGGCAATACCGAATGTCGCCCAACTCGTGGCGGCGGTTAAAGAAGTCTCGTATTTGTAAAGATTGTCAGTAGTCAGTAGTCAGTTGTAGTTCCCGACCCACGAACGTAGTTAGCAACGGACGACGAACCACTGACCCAGGACCAACTAGAATGGCAACTCAGGTGATCATGCCCAAGCTCTCTCCCACCATGGAAGAGGGCCAACTCACTCGCTGGCTCAAGAAAGAGGGCGACAAGGTGTCGATGGGCGAGCCGCTCGCGGAGATTGACACCGACAAAGCTACGATGGAAATGCAGGCGCTCGGCAACGGCGTGCTGCGCAAGATTTTCATTCAGGAAGGTGAGTCCGCGCCGCTCGGCCAGTTGATTGCGATCATTGGAGAACCCGACGAGGACATTTCTTCGCTTACAAGCCAGGCACCTGCCAGCGCGCCGGCGAAAACGGCCGCTGCAAGTGCCGAAGCCACTCCCGCTCCAGCAGGAAAAGAAGTAGCCGACGAACCGAAAGCTGCGAACACCCCCGAAGCTGATACGCCGGCAAGCGGGAACGGGCGACAAGCTCCAGCGCCGATCGCCACGGCAGCAACCGGCCGGCTAATCGTTTCCCCGTTGGCCGCGCGTATGGCCGCCGAGTCCGGTATCGATTTGCGTTCAGTGAATGGCAGCGGGCCCGGTGGCAGAATCGTCAAGCGCGATGTCGAAGGACTAATTGGTCAGCAAGGTTCCGCCACGCCGAGCGCTGCGACTAAGCAAACTCAGCTGCGCGCAGTTCCCAGTCCGGTTCAGCCGTCGGCCATTACCGTGGCGTCAGCTTATCGCGACGAACCAGCCAGCGAAATGCGCCGGACCATCGCCAAGCGTTTGGTAACTTCGCTTGGACCAATTCCCCACTTCTTCCTGACAACTGAAATCGAAATGGACCGCGCTGCGGAAATGCGCAGCGGCATCAACGCGCTCGATCCGGAACTCAAGATCAGCGTCAACGACATCATTATTAAAGTCGCCGCTGCCGCGCTGCTGCAACACCCGCAGGTCAATGCCTCTTATCAAGATAAGGTGGTGCGCTATTACGAGCACGCCGACATTGGCGTGGCTGTTGCGATTGAAGAAGGTCTAATTACGCCGATCGTTCGGGCAGCAGATCAAAAGTCGCTGAGTCAAATCGCCGTCGAGGTGCGTGAACTTGCCGGCCGTGCACGTGAACGCAAACTTAAGCCTGAAGAATTTATGGGGGCGACTTTTTCAATCAGCAACCTTGGCATGTTTGGCATAGATGAATTCACAGCCGTGATCAATCCGCCTGAAGGAGCAATTCTTGCTATCGGCGCTATGTCTCCAAAGCCGGTCGTAAAAGACAATCAGGTTGTAGTTCGTCAGATGATGCGAGTGACGATGTCCTGCGATCATCGCGTGATCGACGGCGCCACCGGGGCTAAGTTTTTACAGACTTTTAAGAAGATTATGGAGAACCCGCTGTTCCTGGTTGTTTGAGACCAACAACAGCGCGGCCTCAACCTGAGATCGGGGTAACCCGATCTTTTTTGTTGTAAGCCTTTGTGGCACAGACGTCGGTCTGTGGTCAGTGGAGGCTCAGACTAAAGTCCATGCCACTCATGCATTCTGAAACCTCATTCAAGGACCGCGGCATTGCACCTCACGTGGCGCTGGTAATCGTGCAAATATTTTTTGGCACCTGGCCCATCTTTGGCAAGATTGCGTTGCGCTCTGTCTCCAGCACCAGCCTGGTGGGCTTTCGCATTGTCGGTGCGGCCCTCATCTTCGCTTTGCTGCGCCGCAGGTTTGGCCCGCTTCGTCATTTGCCGAGGCGCGTGCTGGCGTGGGTTGTGCTTTCAGCTTTGCTTGGCGTGGTTGTTAATCAACTACTGTTTGTTAAGGGCCTGTCGTATACGACCGTAATCAACGCCACGCTGTTGACGACCACGATCCCGGTATTCACCCTGGTTATCAGCATCGTCATGGGCCATGACCGCGCCTCGCTGCGGCATATATTGGGAATCTTGCTGGCGGCGGTCGGTGTCGTCTACCTGGTCGATCCCTTCCGCGCGACGTTCTCGGCGTCCACAACGCGCGGCAACCTGCTCATTGTCGCCAACTCCTTTTCCTACGGCGCGTACATCGCCGTCTCGAGAGACTTAGTGAAGCGGTATGGTGCATTCAACGTAATCACCTGGCTGTTTTTGGCGAGTGCGATAATCACGTTGCCCCTGGCGATTTATTCCTGGAGCACGGACGGTCTGCAGAATGTTCCGGGCAGCGCCTGGGTGGCAATCATCTACATCGTGTTGCTGCCCACGGTGCTGGTTTACTATCTCAATGCCTGGGCGCTCACGAAAGTCGCGCCGACGATCGTCGCGGTTTACATCTACCTGCAACCGCTGGTCGCTTTTGGTTTGGCGCCGGCAATACTGGGCGAGACATTGAACTCGCGAACGCTGTTGTCGTGCCTTTTGATTTTTGCCGGCGTGGCAATCGTTACGATCAAGAGTCGCAGCCGCGCCGTAGAAGAAGTTTCCGAAGATCCCGAGGCGATGTCACACTAAGGTTGCAGGTTTCAAGCTTCAAGTCCCGAGTTTTAAGTCTCAAGTTTTTGAGCCGCGGCACCGGACTACGCAACGCGATCTTGTTCCTTACATTTTCAACTTTCGATTGCGTCTGCGACAGAACTTAAACCTTGAAAACTGAAACTTAGAGCTTAAGCGACATGATAATTCGCCCGACCGGATAGAGATTCATTTGCGGATCGAAATAAGGCGAACGGTGGTAAAAGAATTCGAGCCGCGCGCGTGGACTGGCGGCAAACTTGGGATCGCTTGCGAGTTTTTGTTGATACTCGTCGCGCAGTTTTGGATCCTTCGCAAGCATCTCGCGACCTAGCTTCTCCAAAACATAATTCTCGCCGTACTCTTTCTGCTCGAAAATTGCGTCGAAGAATCCCCAATGGACCAGCGAGTCGGGCGCATCCGGCTCAAGCAAGTTGATAGCCACCCTGGCCGCCGGCTGTGCTAAAGGAACGACAATCGAACCGGCGGGAAATGTCCGGCGCTCGTGCACTAGCTCAGTCTTAAATGAAGGCATCAAACGTCCTTCAAACGGACCGTTCGGCCACTTCACGTCGGTGAACCTGTAGCTTTCGATATCGAGCGCGGTTGCCTGTGGCAATGTTACAAAATTAAGACCGTGCGCCTTGATCACGTCAATTGCTTCTTGCCATTGCGCCGGCACTATGTAGTAAAGCGGCGGTGCTGCGGCGGCAGTCACACGAAACTCATTGTAAAGCGGCACCGTCAGGTCGATCGGATTAGTTCCAAATGTTACATAAAGCGCTCCTGAAACTTCGCTCATTTCGGTGTGCGATTCGAGCGCCCGCAGATGGTAAGGCGTCGCCTTTTCAGTTAACTCAAAATCAAGTGGATACAGGAGGGCAGGATCGTAGCTACGTCCGGCGGCTGTCATTTTCTCGTCCGCCTGTTTCACGACCTTGAGCAAGTTTTGCGAATCGCTGCTGACCTCTGCCAACGCCGCGCGCAGAAAATCGTAAGTGCCGATTACGCGCGATCGATAGTCTTTCAACATGTGTGTTTCAATCAGAATCGCGGGTCGATTGCGAAGCGGCACATAACCAGTCGAGAAACGCGGGCTGCCGTTGAAGTCGCGGATGCCCTTCGTCAGATCGCGATTGTCGATGAACTCCAGATACCAGGACACAATATTGCCGGCGGCTTCTGTTTTTGCGGCCACGCGTTGATCGAACACTGCTCTCTCCCAGGCCAGTACGCCGGCGTCAATGCCCGCATGATGCTCGTGTTGAAAGGTGATGTTGTACTGATAGTCGGCGCCGTCGGTAACGTGGCAGTCGATAAACAGATCTGGCTGCCACTTGTTCCAGAGAGCCAACCACGCTCGAGTTTCCGGCGTGTCTGCCTTCATGTAATCGCGATTGAGATTTTGATAAGTGCTGGTGGTGCGCCAACCCATTTCCGCTGGACCATTTTGGTTGATGCGATTGTAGGGACTGACGCGTTCATGGCCATCGGGACTGTAGATGGGGATGAAAAGCACCACGACATTCTTCAACAAGCCGGCGCGCGTCTTT
>JBDTTW010000100.1:0-2522 GCA_039930405.1 bacterium | reverse complement strand
GCCGCTGAATTACAAGGGCCTTCGATTGGATTGCGGGTATCGAATGGATGCTGTGGTGGCCCGCCAGATCGTGGTGGAAGTGAAATCCATCGCAGCACTCGCGCCGATCCACGACGCGCAGTTGTTAACTTATCTTAAAGTCGGTGGCTATAGATTGGGGCTCCTAATAAATTTCAATGTGGTCGTATTGAAGAACGGCATTCATCGAAAGATCCTTGGGTATGAATGACCTGTCTCTGTGCGTCCTTTGTGTTCTCTGTGTCTCTGTGGTGGCTATCTTTTTTCGACCGAAACCTGTGAAGAGAATTAAGTTCAGTTTTGTCGCGATGACAGCCATGCTTAGCATCGGCCTGACTTCCGCGCTGCTCGCACGCAATCCGGCTATCTCTCTAAATCGAATCTCGACTCATCCAAAATCGGATTCGTTTGTTTCGGTCTTCCAGGAAACAATTCAGCCGCTGAACCCGAAACTCGAAGGCTGCATTTCCTGTCACGGCCAGATCGAGCCGATGCACAAGTACGGCACGACGGAAACATTCGACAAACTTAAAGACGGAAAAGACGCGGTGGGACTGACATGCACCACCTGCCACGGCGGCAACCCAGTGCCGCGCAAGACTAGCGACGATCCGAAAGAGATAGAGCGGGTAAAAAACGAAGCGCATGTGCGCGCGCGTTTTCCTAATGAATGGAAACGCGAGGGCAAATCCACCGGCGCGAATCCCGAACGCAGCAACACCTTGTTGGCGCGCGAGAGTTGGGAGTTTGTGCGCTTCATCAATCCCGGCGACTTGCGTGTCGCTGCGAAAACATGCGGCGGTTCTGCCTGCCACGATCTCGAAGCAAAGAACGTTGCGCGCAGCATGATGACGCACGGCGCGATGTTGTGGGGTGCGGCGCTCTACAACAACGGCAGCTTCCCGCACAAGGACGCGCGCTTCGGCGAAAGCTATAGCGAAACAGGTGCGCCACAAACGTTAATTCAAAACCCGCAACCTGCGGCCGAGGATCAGAGAACTAAAGGTCTGCTAACTTTTCTTGATCCAATTCCGCGTTGGGAGATTTCACAACCCGGCAACGTCTTGCGGGTATTTGAACGCGGCGGCAAGCGCCGTTTGGAAGTTGGCCTGCCTGATAAAGACGAAGACCCCGGTAAACCTGACAAGGGACTGAGCGCGCGCGGCTTTGGTTCGGCGCAACGCACCGATCCGGTCTTTCTCGGTTTGCAGAAGACGCGGCTGCTCGACCCGACTTTGAATTTTCTCGGCACCAACGATCATCCCGGCGATTATCGCTCGTCAGGCTGCACCGCCTGTCACGTTATCTACGCGAACGATCGCGATCCGTCTCATTCGGCGTTCTATAACGTGGCAGGGAATCTGGGCCAGTCGAAAACAGCGGACACGAACATTGCGAAAAACGAATCCGGCCATCCGATCAAACATCAGTTCACCAGCCAGATTCCCACTTCGCAATGCATGGTCTGTCACATGCACCCGGGCACAAACATGGTTGCCACTTATCTCGGCATGACCTGGTGGGACAACGAGAGCGATGGCGACAAGCTGTACCCGAAGCAACAACACAATCCCTCGTCGGCTGAAGAGCAGGAGAAGTTGAACCGCAATCCCGAAGCTGCCAGCATGCGTGGCAACTGGTCCGAGCTTGAATTTCTGGCCGGAACCGGGACCGCAGAATTCAATTCGCAGCTAAGCAACACTCAGTTTGGCGACTTTCATGGTCATGGCTGGCTATTCCGCAAAGTCTTCAAACGTGATCGCAAAGGAAACTTGCTCGACGCAAAAGGCGAGCTCGTTTCTGCGAACGACCCGGACAAATTCAAGAAGGCAGTCCATCTAAACGACATTCACCTTGACAAGGGAATGCACTGCGTCGATTGCCACTTTCGCCAGGACGCGCACGGCGATGGCAATCTCTACAACGAACCGCGCGCCGCAATTGAGATTAGTTGCGAAGACTGTCACGGCTCGATTCGCGCGCGTGGCTCGTTGTTCACTTCTGGTCCAGCCGCGGCGACGGCGACCGGACCAGCTGCTGAACGCCGCAAGTCACAGAATCAACCCCTGCTGGGCCAGGACCTGACGCGCATTCGCGTGCGCGACGAAACCGGAGCCAAGCTTCCGCTGTTTCAAAAAGTCACTCGTGACCGCAAGCGAAAAGACGAGAGCGGTAAAGATATCGAATTGAAGACGGGCGACATCGTGCAAAACTCGCTGGTTGTGCCCGGGCGCTGGTGGCGCGTTATTCAGACGCTGGACACAATTACGCCCGGCAGTCGCGACTATAATGAAAAGTCTCGGTACTCAAAAACAATTCGCAAAGATAACGCGACCTGGGGCGAAGTGCCGAAGAACCAGAACGAGTTGGCCCACCGCGACAGCGACATGACTTGCGTTGCCTGTCATTCGTCCTGGGTCACCAGTTGTTTTGGTTGTCACTTGTCGATGCAGGCAAATCGCAAGATGCCGAACCGGCACAATGAAGGCGGCGATTCGCGCAAC
>JBDTTW010000099.1:0-12753 GCA_039930405.1 bacterium | reverse complement strand
CTGGCGAAAAATTTTCCGTCGATGAACAATTGGGCTTCAACTCGTTCCCAGGGAGAGCCGCTGTTAACTACCCAACCGGCAACGCCGTGGTCGGTGACTTCGCCCCAGCCATGAAAAGACGGCGGCAGCACCGTGAGAAATCCAACTATCGCCAGCGACCCAACCAGAAGAGTTTCCAGGATCGCCTTTGCAAGTAAGGCGTGAACGAGGTTTGTCGAGGGCAGCTTCATCAGTGATGTCAATTATAAACAGACTTACAAGAAACTCGCGCTTGATACGAACATGTACACAAAAAAAGGGCAACTCCGAAAGCTCCTCGGGGCTGCCCAATCTCGCATTCCTGATAAACGGTTTAGTTCGCTGCGGTAAGTTCGATGCGATCGTCTTTGCGCAACAGTGGATCGGCAACCTTGCCGTCCAGAATTTTTCTCAAATTGAATTCTTCAGTGAGCAAACGACCGTCAGTTCCCTGACGAGAAACTCGAACTCGCTCGGCGGCGCTGTTTGTTGCCCCACCGGCTGCAAGGATCGCCTGTGTCAAGGTCAGGCCTGAATGATAAGCCTTCTGTCCCGGCAGTTTTACTTCGCCAGCGACAAAAAAGAATTCGGTCACGGCGGCAGGTCCCAAAACTTTGATGACATCCCCCGGCAGAACCAACATCGCGGACAGGTTCGGGTCATTCAGGTCGATGGATATGTTGCCAGTGGAGCGAATGACAGTCGCGCGCGCGGCGTCCGGCATAACCACCGACTCAGCAAGTAAAGCGTAAAGTGGGACTGCTTCCCGGCGCAACGTCTTCGTGCCGGGCGCGGCCACGAACCCGCTGATCGTTACAGTGTGACTGGCGTAGTCGCGAACATTTACTACAACCGCGGGATCCTCAAACATTTTTATTTTCGTTCGCAGCGTCACCGCAATTTCCGACGTGGTCATGCCGGTTACCTGCACGGGACCGCCGGCCAACGGGTATTCCAACGTACCACCGCTGAGTACCGTAAACAGCGTCGATTCCTGGCTGGCGTTGTTGTTGAGTTGTATATCAAGCACGTCCCCCACGCCCACGCGGTAGATTTGGCTGGGTGTGGGCAGCAGCAGCGGCGCAAAAGTGCGAACGCTGGCGTTTGGGTTTGCGTTCGGAGGCACGACGTTTTTGTTTGCGATCGCTTTCGGTTCGTCAACGGCTGCGGTTGAAGTCGTTACGCTGCGGACCCGAGTGTTATCGCCGGTCGAAACTTCAGCCGGCAAGGATTCCAGGCGCGCGCGGTTTTTGAAATTCGCCTTGGCGTGAGCCTGAAGGCTTTGGGCGTTGGCGCTTGGGCTGTTTGTTGCCGGGCTTTTCTGGGTTTGGTTCAGCACTCGCGCGCGTGTGGCCCTGGCAGGCTCTGGCGGCGTTTCCGATTTAACAGTCACCGAACTTGAAACCGATGAGTTCACCGTGCGGATGGCTGGGTTCACCTGCGCCGCGGCTGTGACCGCGAACGCGACACTCAGGACTAACGTTGCAAGGATTGAGTTTTTCATATTCCTCCCGATTTGCTCGAATCATTGATTTTTGGCGGACTTGGGGCACCTCGTCCGCCGAAACCATGTTCATTTAAGAGTAAACAGCGAAAAAGACGCGATTTCTCTGATTCTGAAGGCAATATTGCTAACAATCTGGCTGGGACTTCAGAACGGCAGGTTTATTCGATGGGACGGGGTTTTGGTAGGCTCGAGGCTGGAAACAACTGAGGCCAGCGGCTCCCCAGCCGCTTATGCACGAGGTATTCTACCTCATCCGCGCTTTCACAAGCCAAACATTCTTCGACGATGGCACGCGCCGAAGGAGAGTCGATAGCCGCAAGGGCAAGGCGCACGCGCGGCATGGCTGCGGGTGTCATACTGAGATCGGTGGCGCCCAATCCAATAAGCAAAACGGCATATGCTGGAGTCGAGGCCATCTCGCCGCAAACAATCGCGGGAATCCCTGCTTGCTGTGCGGCTTTGAGGCTGCGACTGATTCCTTCGAGCACTGCGGGGTGCAAAGTGCGAAACCATTCGGCTACTTCGTCGTTGCTCCGATCTACGGCAAGCGTATACTGGACCAGATCATTCGTTCCGAGTTCGAAGAAGTCCACGCACGCCGCAATTTTTTCTGCCATCATCACGGCCGCCGGTACTTCAATCATGGCGCCGATGGGCACGGCACCGTAGGTCTGCCCTTCGTTCTTTAGTTTGGCCATCTCTTCAGCGACCATCGCTTTCACACGCTTGACCTCGCTCACATCGGTGACCATCGGCAGAACGATCTTCAAGTTACCGTTTGCAGCCGCCAACAAGATGGCGCGCAACTGTCGGCGCATGACGCTGTCGTTGCGCAATCCAAAACGAATGGCGCGCAAACCCAGCGCCGGATTCTTTTCGGCTTCGCGAAAATGGGAACGAGTGTGCTCGCCGCCTAAATCGAAAAGTCGAATGATTGCGCCGGCTTCACCAGCCAGCCGCGCCACGGCTTCGTAAGCAACCCGTTGTTCCTGTTCTGAGACAGTCAGCCCGTTGCGAGCCAGCAGAAATTCCGAGCGATAGAGTCCGATCCCGCAGGCGCCGTATTTTTCAACGCCATCGAATTCAGCCGGCAGTTCGACGTTGGCGCGCAACTTAATCTCAACTCCATCCTGCGTGTGCAACGCGCCGCGATCCGCCACGGGAACAACTTTGCGACGAACTGATCGTTGCCCCGTCTGCTCCCGATATTCGACCAAAGTTTGCGCTGAAGGATGAAGAATGACTTCGCTGCGCTTGGAATCGACGATGATCCGGTCGCCTGTTTTGGTGCGACGATAAAAGTCCCTTAGTCCCACCACGGCCGGCAACCCAATGCCGCGAGCAAGGATCGCCGTATGCGAAGTCCACCCGCCGCTATCGGTTGCCAACGCCTGAGCGTGCTTAAGGTCCAACTCAGCCAATGCCGAAGGCAGCAGGTCGCGCGAAACGATTACCGCATCTTCCGCCAGTTTTAGATCTTCGGGCCGCGCGCCGCTCAGCGCGGTCATTAGTCGCTGCATCACGTCTTCGATGTCTGAACTTCGTGCGCGCAGGTAGTCGTCTTTGATCTCGGAATAGAGAGCAGTAAGGCGATCACCAACCACCTTGATAGCCCACTCGGCGTTAACTCGTTCAGCAGTTATATATTCAGCGATATCACCAAGTAACTTTTCGTCCTCCAGCAAAAGCACGTGAGCATCGAGGATATAGGCGTGATCCTTACCCAGTCGTCCTCCCGCCTGATCGCGAAGTGTCCGGAGCTTTTCGCTTGCTGTTGCGGCCGCCTTGCGAAACCGCTGCTTTTCCTTCTCGAGGCCGTCTTCGCTTACGCTCCAACGGGAGATTTGCGCTGCGCCATCGACCATGCGCAGCACCTGGCCAATGACAATACCTTCTGAAACGCCAAGCCCTTTGCAGCGAATCTCCGGCGTTTGCTCTTTCATTAAGCCTCTACTTCCCGTTCGCCAAAACTCTCGGCAAACAACTTCTCGATCGCCAACATGGCCGCTTGTTCGTCAACTCCGTCGACGCTGGCTTCCAATTCGGTGCCGGCGGTGGCGGCCAACATCAGCACGCTCAAGATAGACTTCGCGTCGGCATTCGGCCCACCCTCGATGCGCCGCAAGATAATCTTGCTGCGAAAAGTGGCGGTCAGGCGCACCAGTTTTGCGGCTGCGCGCGCATGTAAACCCAGGCGCGCTTTAACCAGAAGTTTGCGCTCAATCATTGCTGTGTTTCTGACATTACGTTTTTGCGGGAGGGGCGAGCAGATCGCCGGCCAGGTAAATTCCCTGCCGCCCCAGTTCGGAAACACGACGCGCCGTCTCGATTAATGAGCCACTGCTTTCATGACTGGCGAGTTTGATCACCATGGGCAGGTTAACTCCGGTGACAACTTCAATATTGCCGTCCTCCAGGAACATGGAAGCGATGTTGGTTGGTGTGCCGCCAAACATATCGGTGAGTAATAAGACTCCGACGCCTTGCGAAACGCGCGTGATGGCGCGCTGCACTTCGTCGCGCGCTGCATCGACATCGTCGTGCCAGCCAATGGATACAGCGGTGATGAAAGATATGGGGCCAATGATCATCTCAGCCGCAGCCAGCAACTCGCCGGCTAAATGGCCGTGCGTGACAATCACTCCTGCGACTCTGCGGGTGCCTTCGGGTTTTTCCGATTGCTCGGGTTTGCTGCTCATCTTCGTTCTCCACACTTTTCAGCGTTGCCGTTTTTTCTTCACGTCACGATGGACCACGCGAGCATCAAACCCGGAATGCCGCAGTCGCCGGCCTAAAGCGTTTGCGATCATCACTGAACGATGCCGCCCTCCAGTGCAGCCGATGCCAACTGTCACATAGGCTTTACCTTCGCGCTTGTACAACGGCAGCAAGTAATCCAGCAAATCGGTGAACCGGCGCAGAGTCTCTTCAACTTCCGGTTGCGCGTTCAAATACTGCACAACCCGTTTGTCGTGCCCCGATAGCGGCTTCAGCTCTGGAACAAAATGAGGATTCGGCAGGTGTCGTACGTCGAACAACAATTCCAAATCGCCGGGATTGCCGAACTTGTGACCGAAGCTGAGAACTTCGACCCGCATCGAACCCGCTTTGCGATCCAGACTAAAGCGATCAAGCAGATGCTTGCGCAGCGTGTGAACGGTGTGGTCGGACGTATCGATGATCTGGTCGGCTTCGGCGCGAATGCGCGCCATCGCGGTGCGCTCGTTGCGAGTCGCCTGTAACAATCCCTGGCCTTTGTCGGCTGGATGCGGCCGGCGCGTCTCGCTGAAGCGGTGTTGCAACGCTTCATCCGAGGCTTCAAGGAACAAGACATAGACGCCCAATCCAGCCGCGCGCAATGCTTTTAATTCTTTTTCAAAAGCGCCTAAAAAAGTGCCTTCACGAATATCAATGACCAGAGCCGCGCGTTCAATTACCTTTTCATCGCTGTGCGGCGTCATCAGCCGCGAAAAAGTCGACAGCATCGTGATCGGCAGATTATCGACACAGAAATAGCCGAGGTCCTCAAAAGCATTTGTCGCCGACGACATTCCGGAACCGCTCAGTCCCGTGATGATAACCACGTCCGGAGCGTTGTCGGTTGTTTTCGGAGCCGTCTTCTTCGTTGGTTTCTTCATTGATGAACCACGCCAGCCACAGTGGTCCCAGTGTACAACGAGAAAGGTTGCGCTGAACCCCGAGCGGTAGCGACCGGATGCTGACATTCAGCGTGGCTCAGGAGCATTCCAATGACTCGACTTGTTGTGTGTAGCATCCGGTCGCTACCGCTCGCGGTTCTGCATTGCTTAGTCCCACACCTTTACGAAGTAGTTATTTATGGCTCGATCAGTCCAAAATTTCCGTCTTTGCGTTTGTAGAGCACGCCGATGCGATCGGTATCCGCATCGCGAAAGACAACGAACTGGTCCGTCTCCGAGGTGAGAGTCAGCGCCGCCTCTTCAGCAGTCATCGGCTTAATCGAATAACGGCGGGCGGCGATAATGCGCGGCGGCCGCGGACTAGCTTCCAACAGTCCATCGGGAGTCGGCGCCATCGTGGCGGTCCGCCGGGCGCCCTGCTTGCGATCGATGGTCTTCTCCTTAAGCTTGAGCGCCTGCTTTTCAATCTTGGCGATCGCGCGAGTCAGCGCCATGTACAGGTCGGCGTTGATGTCCTTCGCCGTCAGGGTATGGTCGCGCCAGTGGACGATCAGTTCGCCTATCTGGCGGTTCTTTTCCACTTCGATGATGACGTGCGTCCAGGCTGTAGTGCCGTTAAAAATGTGGTCCAGCTTTTTGAAATGATCTTCGACATGCTTGCGAATGGCCGGCGAAACTTCGACGTGGCGCCCGGTGTACTCAAACCTCATAATCGCGGTTCCCTTCTTAGCCCTTTGGGTATGGAAATGCTTGCCAGACTTGAACCGGTCTGGCAGGTAGTGCGTTAAGTCAGGGGGCGAAAACTGGTCGAACGTGCAGTAACCGGCGCTTAGACTACGGCGCGTCGCTCGCGCGATCCCGGGATGCTCATTTGATCGCGGTATTTTGCAACTGTTCGGCGCGACAGCTTAATGCCGTCTTTTGCCAGAATCTTTACGACTTGATCGTCGGTGATCGGGCTGTGCGAATCTTCTTCTTCGATAAGCTTCTTGATCTTCAACTTAATAATCCGCGTGGAAATCTCTTCACCGTCTTCGTTCATCATGCCTTCGGTGAAAAACCGGCGCAGCTCAATAACGCCTTGCGGCGTGTGCGCATATTTTCGATTGACGACGCGCGAGACCGTGGAAAGATGCATGCCGATGTCCTCGGCAATGTCCTTGAGCATCATCGGCTTGATGTGTTGCACACCCTTGTCCAGAAAATCCTGTTGCCGGTGGACGATTGACTCCACGACTTTGTAAATCGTCTGCCGCCGGTGCTCGATGTTCCGCAGCAGGTCAACGGCGGAACGCATCTTCTCGCGAATGAAACTCTTCGTTTCATTGCTCACATCAGTTTGTCCCAGCATCTGTTGATACTGCTGGCTCACGCGCAGGCGTGGGCTGCCATCGTCGGCAAAATAGATGATGTACTGGTCGTCGTTCTCGTCCAGTTTCTCAATGTAAATTTCCGGCGCGATCAGCACCGGCTCTTCTGACGAATAGCGCCGGCCGGGATAGGGATCGAGCGTGCGAATGAACTGCAGCTCGGAAAGCAAGGTATCGACATCGACACCAATTTGTTTGGCCAGGTGCGGGAGCTTGTGTTGTTGCAGCTCGGACAAATGCTCACTAATCAAGCGGCCCGCCAGTCGATCGCTTTCACCGCGCACCTCGAGCTGGACCAGTAAACACTCCTTGACGTCGCGCGCGCCGCAACCAACCGGATCGAGACGAAGCAATGCTTGCCGCGCCTTTTCAACCAGTTCCTCGGACCAGCCGCCCATCGCCGCTATCTCTTCATTGGTCGCATTCAGCCGCCCGTCGGCATCCAAATTTCCAATCACGCTGACGGCCGCATCGCAGATATCTTCCTCGATGGGGCTCAGGTGGAGTTGCCATTCCAGATGATCCGCCAGCGACGGCGCTCTAGTCAGAAACTGTTCAAATGTTGGCGCGTCTTCTTTGTATTCAATTTCCTGTGTCTTGTAACCGGGGTCGAGATAGTCCTGAAACTCTCGGCCAAAATCGATCTCTTCAAACGCATCGCGAGAAGGGTCATCTGCACTGCCATCTTCGCCAGGGAAATCTTCACTCGGTTCGGCGCCCGCAGATTCTCCAGCTTCAGTCTCAACATCTCCAGTGATCTGCGGAAGCGGTCCGGTATCGCCCGAACCATTGGACGATGGGCTTCCAAGTTCCGGCTCGACGGCCTCAACCGCTTGTTCCGGAACTGCGCCCGGATCTGCTCCGGTCAAATGGTCCAGAATTTTTTCGGCGAGCTCCTGCGCTTCTTCCTGCGTTGCTACTTCTTCCAGCACCGGATTCTCGAGCAACTGCGCCTGAATCAGATCAGTCAGCTCCAGCGTAGTCATCTGCAACATCTCGATGCGCTGGCGCAACTGCGGCGTCAACACGAGTCGTTGAGAGAGGCTGGTAGTTAGTTTAAGAGACATTTCTCAGGTAAATCAGCGTTCTGTCTGATTGTTTTTGCGATTGAAAAGCGCAGGGAGATTATACTCGATTAGATGCGATTTGCGCCCAACTGAGTTTACATGCGGAATTTCTCGCCGAGATAAAGCCGGCGCACTTCGGCGTCTTCCGTTAACTGTCGCGGAATGCCGGATCGGAAAATTCGCCCGTCAGCCATAATGTAGGCCCGGTCGGTGACGCCCAGAGTTTCTCGCACATTATGGTCCGTGATCAGAATGCCGATGCTACGATTGCGTAAATAAAGTATGACATTTTGAATATCATCGACGGCTTTGGGATCAATACCGGCGAAAGGTTCGTCAAGCAGGATGTACTGCGGTTCGGTGGCCAGCGCGCGCGCGATTTCGGTTCGTCTTCGTTCCCCACCCGAGAGTGCATCGCCACGCGTGTTGCGAACGTGAGCAATTCCAAATTCTTCCAACAACTCTTCCAGACGAGTCAGCCGTTCACGTCGTCTTAGGCCCATCGTCTCGAGCACTGCCAGAATATTTTGCGCCGCCGTCATCTTTCGGAAAATCGAGGGCTCCTGCGGCAAATAACCCAAGCCGAGACGGGCGCGCAAATACATGGGCAGCTTGGTCACATCGCGATTGCCCAGGCTGACAACACCTGCGTCCGGCCGCTCCAGACCGACAATCATGTAGAACGTGGTCGTCTTGCCCGCGCCGTTGGCCCCGAGCAAGCCAACAACTTCACCCTTCTCGACGTGCAAGCTGACGTTATCAACCACGCGCCGACGGCCGTAAGATTTTTGGAGTTGGAACGCTGCCAACGCGGAAGCTGAAGGAGTTTCGTTGGCTCGCTGGTCGGCACTGGCACTGGCGGGGCGTCGTTCGTTGAGGTTGATTGCGATACTCACGCCTTCTGGCAAAATGCTCATATTGTCAGCACGAGCGTGGCTAAGTACTGTCCAAATTAGCCAGCTATTGTTTCTTCACTTTATGCGTCGACCTGACGCGACCTGCCGATTGTGGTCCCCTGGCGTCGTCAGCGGTCACTCTACCGTCTCGCATGTTGACGGTCAAACGACCGCCTTCAGTGCTGCCCTTTTCAACGTCTTCGACGCGCGCCGGATTGCCCTTAAGAATCGCCACTTCATCGGCCGTCGTATATTGAATCCAATCGCCTGTCCCTTTGCGGTTGGGCTGCGTCATGACGACGTTGCGCTGGGCAATCGTTTTTTCCACTTCGCTCGAGTCGCGCAACAGATAAACGTCCGCGACGCCTCCGGTCAGGCGATCGGTTCCCTGTCGAATGTCGACGTCGCCTTCGTAATGCAGCGTTCGATTTGGATCGGAATAAGACAGCGAATCTGCAGCTGCAAAAACCGGGATGACAGTGTTATCGCCGCGACGACGTGCATTGTAAATCGCACTTTGCACGTGCCCCTCGCCGTTCATTTTCTTCTCGTTCGTGTAGATCGTCAGCCTATCGGCACGCACAAAATTGTCATCCTGCCAGGCCCGCGCGTTTCCAATGTAAATAGCCACGCCGCTGTCGCGGCGAAACTCGGCTCGATCGCTGACGATGTAAACCGGGCTCTTCACTTTTGAGAAAGGCACCGCTCCGTTGGTTTGTTCCTGACTGTAGTAAGTGGTCGAGGTTTTGCCGCGACCGTACGACACGTTATTGATAAGGTCTGAATCCATTTCGACAGCTTTTGTGCGCGCGCGTGAGTCCCAAATTGTTGGTTCGCCTCCGCGCAGGCGAATAGTCTTATCTGACTCAGTATACGAGATGTTGCTGGCGACGCCGTTGCGATCATTCTCATTAAACTTCGCGTCGCCGAGCGCATCCATGCGTTCGAGCGCCTGTGTGTCCTTCACAAATGAGGCAGCCATTTTTTGGGAGGTAAGAACTCGAGTCCCACGATCGGCAACCTGCTGGACTGGCTCAATAACAGCCTTGGCGCCGCCTGAAGCCGTAAACGTGCGAGCGAGATTTCCGCTTTCAAAAAAGTCGCAGTCGATGCGCGGCGCGGTCAGGGTTTTCTTGTCGGCCTGCGCATTCTTGATTACGGGATCGACGAACAGTTCTGCATTGCCGACAGCCTCAGCTTTGTCGAGGTCGCGGCCGGTAACGCGCCAAACCAGTTTTACCGTGTCGGCAGTCAAGCGCTTGTTAGCGGCTCGCGGATCGTTTGCTTTCGACTTGGGCGCCGCAAGATTCATAACTGATCGGCCTTCAGTGCGCATTTGTTTCAGCAAGCTGCGGTCGCCCTGGGATTGAAACAAAACTTCGATCAAACTTGCGCCGGTTAAGTCGAAGTTGGAATCCGCGTCCAGCGTCTTAGCAGCCGCGTCGCGCATCGCCACCGCTCGCTCAAGTCGCTGATCCTTATCAAAAAAGAAATCCATGTCGGCAGCATGCACCTCGGCCGCGCGACCTTCCTGCATCGAACGCAGGTACGCGTTGGTGCGCACTTCTACCTTCTGAATCTTTTTGTCCTGGTTGAGCGTGGCATACATGTTTTCGCCGCTCATGATGTCGCGGTCCTGCTCGGCAGTGACCCCGCCCGCAAATACCAGTTTCATCGTCTCTTGTTCGAAAGAAGCCTGCGCTGACCGAATCGTAACGGGCCGCGATCGGCTGGCGGACGGCTTGAGCTTAGGATCCTTCATGGCTTCAGGAGCGACCGTTATCTCCACGTCTCTTTTGAGATCCAGTTTCTTTGATTTGGAAAACACGATCGCACCGGTCGAGTGTCCGGAAACATTTTCGCGCTCGAACGCTATTGGGGCATCCGTTTGCGCCACTTCATTATTTTGGTCGTAGGCGAGTGACTCAGTGCTCACCTTCAGCGCGTCTTTTGTTTCAACTTTAACGCTGCCTAAAAAAGTGATCGTGGAATTTTGCTGATCGTAAATGGCTTTGTTCGCCGTGATTTGATCCGGCTTGTCGCCAACCGGTGGGTACACCGAAAGACTTACCTCATCAAGTTCGTGATGACCGTCGGAATAAGTAACGTCCCGCGCGGCTTTCACCCAAAGGTAAAGCCGCCCCTCCTTCATCAATCGCTGCTCGTAACCTTTCGTGATACCGACAACTTCTTTAGAAAGCTCCGGCGTCTCGGATTTCAGTCGAAACGGTTTGTTGTTGCGCAGTCGATAATAAGAAACAGCTACGAAGATTAACGCTGCGACCAGAATCAGCAGGGCGGTGGCGCGCGCCACCAGCGGCGCCCGCGCGCGCAACCCAATCGCGATAGCTCTTTTTTTGGTAATCTCTTGCATCTCTTAAGAAGCAAACAGTAAACAGCCAAAAGTCCGGTAACAAATGTCTGGTTGTTAGCAAACACCTCTGCTCGGCATTTCCGTCCCGCGAATCTACTGAGCGTTTTCTTTCCCTTGTTTGCTGTTTACTGTTGGCTGTTTGCTGCCCTCACATCTTGCACCGACAATTGCAGAAACGTTTCGCCATTCCATTTATTTGTTTCAACTGTGTAGACCATTTCGGCGCCGTTCTTAACCATTGCTGCCCGTTCGGCGCCATTCCACCATATCGTCTCTAGTCGCCGGCCTTGCGGCCCACGTACGCTCAGTTTCAAATGACGTTCTCCAATTAGACGCGGTTCCGCAACGATGCACAAGTTGCGCGCCAGAAACGTTGGCCGGGGATTGCCGGCGCCGTAAGGCTCCAGGTCTTTCAATTGCGCGACAAACTCAAAACTAATCTCTTCGGTCGGCAGTTCCGCGTCAATATAGACACAGGGCTGTAAATCTTCGGCGGTCAAATGTGCAGCCGCATGCTGATTTAGTCTGCGCCGCAGCTCGTCAATTCCAACTCGCTTGAGCGTGATGCCGGCCGCATGCGAGTGCCCGCCAAACTTATCAAACAGATCCGCGCACGACGTCAGCCCGTTAAGCAAGTGATAAGGTTCAATACTGCGCGCCGAGCCATGCGCGACGTCGCCTTCGATTGAAAGGACGACGCAGGGCCGGTTAATGCGCTCAGCAATTTTCGCTGCCGCGATTCCAATAACGCCGCGATGCCATCCCTCGCCTGCGATTACCGCCACAAAAGAACTGGCCGGATCTTGTGAACCGGCTTCCAACTCCTTGATGGCCAACTCCACAATTTGCCGTTGAACCTCTTGCCGCTCCTGGTTGCGAGTGTCGAGATGCGTCGCTAGTCGTTTCGCCTCGGAGTGATCGCGCGTGCTGAAGAGTTCGACGACGGCGCGCGCTGCATCCATTCTTCCGGCTGCGTTGATTCTTGGACCGAGGCGAAAGCCGATGTCGTAGGCAGTCATGCCGGCGCCGGCGCCGCAACCGCATACTTCCATTAAGGCGCGCAGACCGGGATTCCTCGCCTTCACCAGATCCTGCAGGCCGAGCGCGACAATGGCTCTATTTTCCCCTGTTAACTTCGCAACATCAGCCACGGTCCCGATAGCGACGATTTTCAAGAAAGAATTAACCTGCGCTTCGCGATCGCGTTCGCGAAACAACGCGTGCACGAGCTTGAAAGCCACTCCAACGCCTGCCAAATTCTTGTCCGGATAGGTGCAGCCCAGTTGGTTTGGATTTAGAACCGCGTAGGCAGGCGGCACGCCCTCGCCTTCGTCGGGTAAATGATGATCGGTAATGATCACATCCAGGCCGGTGTCACGCGCCCAGTAAAGCGGGTCGTGCGCGCGAATGCCGCAATCGACGCTGATTACCAGTTTATAGCCATCGGCCCAGGCCTTTTCCAGCGCCGGTTGTTGGATGCCATAACCTTCGGTGAAGCGATGTGGCACGTGAAAACCGGTGCGCGCGCCGAGCAGATTCAAGGCCCGTAAAAGTACCGCCGTCCCGGTCGTGCCGTCGACGTCATAGTCGCCGTAGACAAGAATCGGCTCACCATCGTCGATTGCTCGCAGCAACCGCGTGACGGCTTCGCTAACACCTTTCATCAGGTACGGATCGTGTAGTTGATCGTGAGAAGGTTTGAGAAATTTTCGAGCAGAAGTTTCGTCGAGACAGCCACGCGAGAAAAGTAAGGCTGCAATCGTGGGAGAAACCTTAAGTGCGCGCGCCAGAGAGTCGACCTGTTGCGCATCGTGCTCGCGCACAATCCAACGCTTTACCGTCATGTGAGGATTATCACTTCG
>JBDTTW010000098.1:0-10042 GCA_039930405.1 bacterium | reverse complement strand
CATTTTCCAGATATAAATCAGCGCGGGCCAGGTTGCGTCCCCAATAATTCGCCTGAACCAACTGCACGCCATTGATGACGACTGAAGGCACGTCGCGATGAGTGTGGCCCATGAAAATCAGATCGACACCGGGGACTTGCCTCGCAATTGCTATCGCTTCATTTTCATTGTGCACTTGTCCGGGACTGAGTTCGCCGGTGCGCAAATCTTCCTCGAGCCCCATGTGCATCGCGATGACTACCACATCCGCGCGCTCTTTACCGCGCAACACCGGCACCCACTTCTTTGCTTCGCTTAAGGGTTCATTGAATTCCAGGCCGGCATAGTTTGGCGCGTTTTCCCAGTTGGGAATTCCCGGCGTCGTTAGCCCCAAAACCGCGATGCGGACGCCTGCAACTTCCTTCACGATGTAGGGCTGGTAGTGCGTCTGGCTCGTGCCTTGGTCGTAGGTGTTGGCCGATAACCAGGGAAACTTTGCTTCGCGGCGTGCCTTTTCCAGCACCTTCAAACCAAAGTTGTATTCATGATTGCCGACAGTCATGGAGTCATACTGCAACTCGTTCATGGCCAGCATCATCGGATCGGGCGGTGTGTTGTTTTTCTTGTTGTGGTAATACTCGAGCGGCGTTCCCTGAATCGTGTCGCCGGAATCGATCAACATGACATTCGCGTTGTCTTTGCGAATCTGCCGAATCAACGTCGCGATCTTTGCGAGACCGCGGTTGTCAGGTTTGTTGGTGTAGTAATCCGTGGGATAGAGATTTCCGTGGAGGTCGGTTGTGCCGAGGATTACGATTTGGACCCGCCTGCCGGCAACGCTAAGTCCGGACGGCGGAAAACTCGCGGCAATGAGCGCGCTGAACAGAATGAATAAAGCCGGTACAATTTTTCTAATTGACTTCATGGTCCGTTGTTCCTGCTGCTTAGTTTTGATTCGTAAACACTTCGGCGGCGACGATCCCGTTCACTCTCACTTCATGTAATTTCTTAAACGTGCTGCGCACCAGCGCCAGCTCATCACGATTTTCGAAGTAGGTCCGGCCGCGCTGAATAATGACGTAAGCGGGACCGGAAATATTACCGACCTGAAACTCGGGCGTCGAAATTACCTGCGAATTGAGATCGCTGCGGCTAAATCGTTCAAGGTAATAACGCGTGGCGGCTGGCGTTTCATTCGCGATGATTGCGCCTTGCGGCGCTTTCTCGCAGACAAACTGGATCGCCTCACGCAAGCCGTCGTCGTAAAACTCGTCGTGCGGAAAATAGTATCCCACCTTTTCCGCCGCGAGCGCATTCGTGTACAAAGCATAGTGCGGCGCGGCCTTGTAAGCGCTCCAGGCCGGCTGGACCACGAATACGATTAAGACTGCTGCACAAGTTATTAATTCCGCACGCTTGCTGCCACCGGCACGGTCGCTAACAAATCTTGCTAAGGCAACTGCGCCGGCAGCGGCCAGCATGAAAACGAAGGGCATTAGCGACAGCGTGTAGCGCAGCCATTTCGCGCCCACCAGCGAATAAGGAACAATCCAAAAGAAGAACATGAACAGCGCGAACGCATAGCCCGGGTGACGCCAGCGTTTGATCGAAACCATCAGACCCGCTACGAAGGCCGCCAACACGGCAAGCGGAATCTTGATTGCCATGAATAACAAATAGAAATAGAGCGGCGTACCCCAGAACGGCGACCTCGACACATTATTTTTGTAGAGCACATCGCCCATGAGATAGCCGGTATGCACCAGCAACTTTTCGCCCATGTAGACATTCAGGTATTCCCAAACTTGCGGCAGCAACACTGGCGGGTTGGCAACTACAAATGCAATTGCCAGCGCAATGTAAAACGAGCGAAACGTTTTGCCGCCTGGTTCGCCCGGCTCACTTTGCCGGACGCGAAAATAATGATGATAGAGAGCGTTCAAACCGAAGTAGTGGGGAAAGTATTTTGACGCCATCATTAATCCAAAGGAAATCCCGCTCGAGATGTAATGCTGGCGGCGCACTTTGCTGTGGCGCGGACTAGTTTGCTTGGCGCGTAAATAAAAATAGAAAGCGAAGAGCATGAAGAAAACCAGCAGCGTGTCTTCTTTGCCAATGCGATTGATCGCGATGGCACTGAGACCGACACTCCAGAACGCAGCGGCCAGCAAGCCCGTCCAACGATCGAAAAACGCGGCCGTCAACAGAAACAAAGGAATGACTGTCAACGCGCCAAAAATTGCATTGGGAAGACGGAATGCAACCTCGTCGTTGACGGCGCCGCCGCCACCAAAAACCCGCGAGGCTTTTACCGATGTAAACATCAACGCCTTCATCAGCATAGGATGTTCGCCGTTGGCGGTGATGTCGCCACGCTCGTACGCCCTGACAGCGTCGACTTTGTTGACTTCATCTTCCGCAAAGCCAACAGCTCGCAAATTGGCCACGCGAAAGGCAAATCCAATCGCAAGCAACAATACTAAGGAGGTAATGACCAGGCGGCGGTCGCGGCTCAGCGACGCGTCCGCCGGGACGCTCGGCTCAAGGTGCTGCTCAAGCGGTTCGGCTTGGGAAGCCAAAGGCATGTCGGAAGTCCTGGGAGTCATCGGTCGTCGCCCTTTGATGCAAAATCCTAACCGGAAGCTGTCACATCAGTTTCACCCATTTGCCTGATTTGCTTTTGGCGGCGCGACCAAAATGTCTTATTGTTTGTCGCGAAAGTGCAGCGCAACCTGACGCCGGTAGAAAAACAATCCACATGGACAATCTCGTCGCTTCCAATATTCGACAGCGCCCCATTCGCACGCTGGTCAGCGTCGCGGGCGTGGCCCTGGGCGTCTGTTTGATAATGCTTTTTACCGGCCTGGCGCGCGGCATGTCCAACGACCTGCAGCGGCGCGCTTCGAACGTTCGCGCGGAAATTATTTTCACTCGCCCCGGTTCAATGCAGTTAACAGCGTCGACCGCCAACCTTAGCACGAAGTACGTCGACAGTTTGAAGCAGATCGAGGGCGTGGAAGAAGTGCTGCCGGTGATTCGTTACGTGTCACAGGGCGGGAAGGGTTTTGGCTTCGAACAGATCGAAGGCGTCGAGTGGGAACCATGGGCGCGCGTCAATCAAATTCATATTGAAAGCGGTAGAGCGCCGCAAGCCGCCGACGAGATCGTTATTGACGAAACCAAAGCGCGCAACAACAAACTTTCGATCGGGAACTCAATAAAACTTTTCGGCGCTAAGCCTTATCGCATTGTCGGCGTCTACGCGCCTGAGTCTGGCGCGCGTGTGAAGATGACGTTGGCGGCGATGCAGGAAGCACTCGAGTCACCCGGTCGCTGCACCTACATGCTGATCAAGTTGCGTGATCCAAACGATCAGGTGGCGGTAGCTAAACGTATCGACACCCAATTGCCGGGAAACAAAATTCAGTTCACGCGCGAGCTGTTTACCAGTCTTGAGAAAAGTATCCCTTACCTTGGGATTTTTCTGCGCGTCTTGGTCGCGCTGGCAGCGTTTGTGAGCGCAATGGTGGTGATGCTGGCAATGTATACGACCATCACCGAACGCACGCGCGAGATTGGCATTCTGAAAGCAATGGGCGCCTCGCGACGCTACATCGTGATGATTATCGAATCGGAAGCGATTTTGATCAGCGCGGTGGGATTGGTTGCGGGGTTTATCTTGTCGTTCGTCGCCGGCTTTGCAATTTACCGGTTCTACGGATTGTTTTTTGAATACAGTTGGGGCTGGGCGCTTACGGCCGCTGCGATTGGAATTCTTGGCGGCGCGGTTGGCGCGCTCTATCCCGCCTGGCGAGCTTCAAACCTCGACGCCGTTAGTGCGCTCGCCTACGAATAAGACCAACCCTCGCAGACAATAGTTAGTCCTCCACTGGCGCAACATGTGGCTGTTACTCTGCGGCTTCTCGCGCGGCCATTGCGCTTGCCCTGTTCAGGCTTCTAATCGATAGCCCGCGGCGCACAATCAGCGTCACGCCAACAGCAGTCCAGAAAATATCGCGAGCCTTGCGCACGATTGCCAATGTCACGCCAATCGCCGTGGTGAATCCCAGCACCTTCGCCAGCATGCCGGTGCCCGCTTCATCTACGCCGGTGCGCATGGGCACAAACTTAAAGACCACGTTGATAATCCGATTAACTGATTCCAGAATGAACGCCGTCAGAAAAGTCGGCGCAATGGGGCTGATGAACCAAAGCGTCGTGTAAATTTCCAGTACGCCGGTAAAGTGGAAGCACACTTCCAATAAAAAAATAAGCAGCAGCCGGCTGCGATTGCGCGAATAAAAACCGTAGATACGATCTTCAAGCGTTTGCGCGCGCGGAATTGTTTTTTCCATCCAGCCAGGTGCGATGCCGCGCCGCTGAACCAACCCCAGCGGCCCACTCAGAAATCTCCACTGTCTACGGATGACCAGATAACCAAGCGGCACGATAACCACGACGGCTAGCAACGCGCCGATGCTGGCGTAGCGCAGCGGTTTCGGCAAAGGGAAACTCAACAGCAACGCGGCCGTGCCTGAGAAAATAAACAGCGCTACCGATAAACTGTAAAAAATATTTTCCAGCGCAATCGCCGAAAGGCCGGCGATTAGCGGCACGCGGTCCGAAACAAACGCTGCTTTCGAGGGTTCGGCAACGGCCACGCTGGCCAGCGGAATGATGTTGCCCAACGCATCGCCCATGATCCTGGCAGCAAAGGCGTCGCGAAAACGAATGAAGTATGGCGCCTCAAAACATTTGGTCCAGGCGAGCGAACGAACAACCTGCCGCACGGCTGAAATAGCGAGGACCAGCAGAAAGCCAAAGCCCAAGCGCTTGATGCCTTCAATGATCTGCGACACGCCGGCTTTGCGCACGAAATAAGCGAACAGCATCAACCCGAGAAATGCGAAGACCAGACCGAAGCGGGCAAGCTTTCGGTTTCTTGCCTGGTTGTTCCGCGCTTGGCGAGGCTCAGAAATTGATGGTTGCGAATCTTCCTGCAAGGTGATCAAGTCCTCATGGCTGGCGTTTCAATCATTGCGCACGGTATCACATGGCCAATCGATTTTGACAAGCGAGTTCCACGGCGGGCCGCCCCATCATTCTGGCGCTTCCCGCTTACCGTTGGCTGTTTGCGGTCCTACCTGATAACACCTGAGCCAACCACAGCTTTTGCCTTTTTAGTTTTGCGTTGCTTATGATGCTGGAGTTCAAGTCACAAATCCCGTAAGGTCAGGTGAAGATGAGCCAATCTCAAGCAGCCATCGGCGGAAATAATCAGGCCGGCGATCGCGTTCTAACGACGCTTTCCGAAGACGAACAGATGTTTCGCGCCAGCGTGCACGAGTTTGCCGAGGGTGAACTGCGGCCGCGCGTCGAGGAAATGGACGCGCACGGCAAGCTCGATCCGGCGCTCATCAAGCAGTGTTTCGATTTGGGTTTGATGGGAATTGAGACGCCGGAAGAATTTGGCGGCGCCGGCTCTTCTTTCTTTACCGCGATCATCGCCGTTGAAGAGCTATCGCGCATCGACGCGTCGGTCGGCGTGTTTGTTGACGTCCAGAATACGTTAGTCAACAACGCCTTGATTCACTGGGGCACTCAGGCGCAGAAAGAAAAATACCTAACGGCGCTGGCGAGTGAAAAAGTTGGCGCCTACGCGCTAAGCGAAGCAGGTTCGGGTTCGGACGCGTTTGCCATGCAAACCCGGGCTGTAGATAAAGGCGATCATTACCTGCTCAACGGGCAAAAACTTTGGATCACCAACGGCAACGAAGCCGAGATTTTCATTCTCTTTGCGAATGCGAATCCGGAAGCCGGCTATCGCGGCATCACCGCCTTTATTATCGAAAAGAGTTTCCCTGGCTTTACAGTTGGTAAGAAAGAAAACAAGCTCGGCATCCGAGCGTCTTCAACTACTGAATTAATTCTCGAAGATTGCCAGGTTCCGAAAGAGAATGTGCTGGGCGAAGTGGGCAAGGGTTACAAAACTTCGATTGAAACTTTGAACGAAGGCCGTATCGGTATCGGCGCACAAATGATCGGTATCGCGCGCGGTGCTTTGGAAGCAGCTACTGCGTACACATCCGAGCGCCAGCAGTTTGGCAAATCGATCAATCAGTTTCAGGGCGTGCAGTTTCAACTGGCGGAAATGGCAACCGACCTGGAAGCCGCGCGCTTGCTGGTCTACAACGCAGCACGCATGAAAGATGCGGGCATGAATTTCGTGAAGGAAGCGGCGATGGCGAAACTTTATTCTTCGCGCGCCGCCGAACGAATTGCCTCGAAAGCTATCGAGCTGTACGGCGGTTACGGTTACGTTAAAGATTATCCGGTTGAGAAGTACTGGCGCGATTCTAAGATTGGCGCGATTTACGAGGGCACTTCGAACATGCAGTTGCAAACGATTGCGAAGCTGTTAATTGGTAAATAGTGATGCGAGCAAACAGCAAACAGCAGACAGCCGGATGGGCTCAGTGTTTTTGATTTGCTGTTTGCTGTTTACTGTTTGCTGTTTACTAAGCTAACGCTATGGCTACATCCAGAATCGACATCTTCAAGCAAATGCTGGTGAGCGATCCGATCAACAGCAGCATTCTCTTTGGCCTGGCTAAAGAATATGAAAAGACAGGTCAGAATCAGGAGATGATCGAAACGCTCGAGCGATACCTGGAAATTTCTGACGACGAAGGCAACGGCTTTGGAATGTTGGGCCGCGCCTACCAGAAAGCTGATCAGCAAGCGAAGGCGCGTGAAACATACCAGCGCGGCATCGACGCCGCGACGAAACACGGCCATCCTTCGATGGCAGAAGAATATCGAACGATTTTGGAAAGTGAGTTGTAAATACTGGGACCGCGACCTTTGTGGCACAGACTTGAGTCTGTGTAACTTTCGGAACCACAGACTAAAGTCTGTGCCAATAAAGCAATCATGCCTGACACCAAAGTCTTAAAACTTGTCCCGAAGACAAAGACGACAAGCGCAGAAGCTGCAAAGCCCGCTGAGGTGCGTGCTGAACAAAAGCCTGCGGAACAATCGGCCGCCGCCGCCCCTCCGGCGCCACAACCTGCGCCTGTTCGAGCCGAGCAGCCCGCAGCTAAACCCGCGCGCGCGTCTCAGCCCGGCAGTCGTCCTAAGTTGTCACCCGAACAAATGCTGAAGATATATCGCACGATGTATCTCTCGCGGCGTCTCGACGACAAAGAGATTCAGCTCAAGAATCAGAACAAGATCTTTTTTCAAATTAGCGGCGCCGGCCATGAAGCCGTGCTGGTTGCGGCGGGCCTGGCGCTCAAACCTGCTTACGATTGGTTCTATCCGTACTATCGCGATCGCGCGCTTTGTTTGCAGCTCGGCATGACGCCGCTCGAGCAGTTGCTGTCGGCAGTGGGCGCCGAGAAAGATCCCAATTCGCACGGCCGCCAGATGCCTTCACATTGGGGCCACAAAAAACTGAACATAGTTTCGCAGTCATCACCCACCGGAACGCAACTGCTTCAGGCAGTCGGTTGCGCCGAAGCAGGTTATCGCTTTCAGTTGATCAAGGAACTGGATAAGCGCGCGGCAAACTTTCAAAAGGATGAAGTGGTTTACGTTTCGCTTGGTGACGGCACCAGCAGCGAGGGCGAGTTTTGGGAAGCGCTGAACACTGCGTGCAATCTAAAGTTGCCGGTGCTGTTTTTGTTGGAAGACAACGGCTATGCGATCAGCGTTCCGGTAGAAGTGCAGACGGCCGGCGGTGACGTTTCGCGTCTGATAGAAAACTTTCCGAACCTTTATCTGCAACGCTGCGACGGCACGGATCCAATCGAATCGCTCCAGGCGATGGAACAGGCTGTTGCTTATTGTCGCGCACGAAAAGGCCCTGCGTTCATTCACGCCAAAGTAATTCGTCCTTATTCGCATTCACTTTCAGACGATGAACGGCTCTACCGGCCGGATGAAGAACGCACTGCTGACGCCGAGCGCGATCCGGTAAAGCGTTTTGGCGCGCTGCTGATTGATGAGCGCATTGCCGATCAGGACCAGTTGCAAAAGATCAAAGACGAGATTGATGCTGCTGTGAATGAGGCGGCGGACGCGGCGCTTGCCAGCGCCCAGCCCGCGGCCGAAACAGCAAAGCTTTACGTCTATTCTCCGAATGTCGATCCGACGTCGAAACAATTCGACACCGAAGCTGCGGCGCAACTCACTGGTAATCCCGGAACCATGGTTGATCTGATCAACCGTTGCCTCCACACCGAAATGGCGCGCGATCCGCGCATCGTAGTTTTCGGCGAAGACGTGGCCGATTGTTCGCGCGAAGAATCGCTCGAGAAAGTTAAAGGCAAAGGCGGCGTGTTTAAGGTCACTGCCAACCTGCAGCGAAAGTTTGGCGGCGCGCGCGTTTTCAATTCCCCGCTCGCCGAGGCCAACATCGTCGGACGCGCCATTGGCATGGCGACGCGCGGGTTAAAACCGGTCGTTGAAATTCAGTTCTTCGATTACATCTGGCCGGCCATGCATCAGATTCGTAACGAACTGGCGCTGATGCGTTGGCGTTCGGGGGGCGATTGGAGTTCGCCGGTGGTTATGCGCGTGCCGGTGGGCGGCTATCTCAAGGGCGGCGCGGTTTACCATTCACAGTCCGGCGTTTCTACCTTTACTCAGATTCCCGGCCTGCGCGTTGTTTATCCCTCGAACGCTCTCGATGCTAATGGCCTCCTGCGCACGGCCATCCGCTGTGACGATCCGGTCCTGTTCCTCGAGCACAAGCACCTCTATCGACAGGCTTACAACAAATCGCAATACCCGGGCGACGAATTCATGATCCCTTTCGGCAAAGCGAAAACGGTCCGCGAAGGAAAAGACCTTTCGATTATCACTTACGGCGCCCTCGTGCAGCGCTCAGTGGTCGCCGCTAAACAAGCCGAGCAACAAGGCATTAGTGTCGAGATTATCGATCTGCGCAGCCTGGCGCCTTACGACTGGGACGCGATCGCGGCGACGGTCAAGAAGAACAGCAAAGTGATTGTCGCTCACGAAGATTCACTCTCGTTCGGCTACGGTGCCGAGATTGCCGCGCGGATTTCCAGCGAACTGTTTGAATACCTCGACGCGCCGGTGGGACGCGTTGCCGCGCTGGACACATTCGTCGGCTATGCGCCGCAATTGGAAGAAGCGATCCTGCCGCAAGCAAGCGATGTGTTGGCAGCAATAACCAACCTCACTCGATATTGACGCAGGCGTAATTGGGGTTAGGGCATGCCCCTCAAGCCAAAATTCTTCAAATCACCTTCCGACTTTCGCAAGTGGCTCGCGGCTCACCACGCGAACGCAAACGAGTTACTCGTCGGTTTTTACAAAAAGGACACTGGTAAACCAAGCTTCACCTGGCCTGGGTCGGTTGATGAAGCTCTTTGCTTCGGCTGGATTGATGGCATCCGCCGGCGCATTGACGATGACAGTTACTCAATTCGTTTCACTCCACGCAAAACATCCAGCACCTGGAGCGCTGTCAACATCAAGCGCGCCCAGGAATTGATTAGTGCGGAACGCATGAAGCCCGCCGGAGAGAAAGCGTTCGCGGCGCGCCAGGAAAATCGTTCCGGAATTTATTCTTATGAACAACGAAGCGCCGAACTGGTCGAACCTTATGCCGGCAAGCTGGGACGAAATAAGACGGCCGCAAAATTTTTCGCCGCACAACCGCCTTCCTATCGCAAGGCTGCCAACTGGTGGGTAGTCAGTGCAAAGAAGGAAGAAACACGACTGAAGCGCCTCGAACAACTCATCAAGTTATCCGCCGCGAGTCAAACCATCTTTCAGTTTACCCGCCGACCTAAGTGAAGAATTCGTTTTGTGCGCATAAACTTCGCCGCCTGACGCTGCCAACAAGCCGAAAGGTACACAAGTGTACCGATGTGCATTGCCCGCGGCAGCGATTCCCTCCAAAAAACCAACAAAGCCGGAAATTCTCACGCGGCAACTCAGGGCACAACGCTTGCGACCCTTAATTGAGTATTCGCCGGAAACTACCCCCGCCCCAAACTTAATCGCGATTAAGTACAAATAGAAGGAG
>JBDTTW010000097.1:0-3446 GCA_039930405.1 bacterium | reverse complement strand
CATCATGGAGGACTGCTTGATCCTCTTGACTTACGACACAGTTGCTCCGTGGTGAGCTGTTGTTTCGTTAAAGCGCCACCACAGAGGCACAAAGTACACAAAGGTTTCACAGACAGATCGTTACTTGATCTTCACGCCTGCCGAGAATCGCAGACCGTCTTCGCGGTGACCATTACGAAACACTGGCAAGTAGTCAACCTGAATCGCGCGAATATCGACATGCTTCGTTGCCTGAATGTCGAGACCGCCACCAAGCGCCATCGCAAACGCGGTGTCGCTGGTGTCCGGGCAGGTGAAATCGTTGTTGCGGAATTTCGCCTGGTAACGATTTACGCCGAACAGCGCATGCGCAAACGGAATAAGCCGCGAAGAGTTGCGCCAGTTATAACGTGGTCCAAACAGCAAGGTGTAGCGCGACAGGCGCGCATTAAACTGCCGGCCAGTTAACGCATCCACGAAAGTGGTATTCGCGTAAGTTGCTGAGAAGTTCGTCACCAGTCCGATGTTGCGGTGGACGTTGGCAACGACTTCTGCGGTCACGCCGTTAAATGGTATGCGCTTGGATACGAAATCCGCGCGTTGGGTGCTGCCGTTCGGGTTAATGATGCGCCCGCGCGCATCGAGCCGGTCGGCTCCGTTGCTGGCGCGCTCGTGAGCGTAACCAACAAAGAATTCCCAATCTGAATAACCGCTCTGGGCAAAGCCAGCCGGCGCACAGACGAGGATAATCGCGAAAAGCAAAAATAGCTTACGCATGGGCGGTAGTCCTCCTTGACGATTTCCCATCAACACGTTGTGGTGATAAGAAAAAATAGGAATCCGCACGTGTTTCCAATTTTTCCTGTTGATTACCCGTTTATGTGAAAAGGGGCAATCTTGTAACATGCATTCAGCGGGACAAGCAAGCGGTAAAGTTAAGGGAATTATGATGCGGCTTTGGCTGGCAGGCGCAGTGCTCGCACTGGCTTGTTTTCAGGGGTTTGCCCAGCAACCCGCTGCAAGCCGGTTGAGGATAGCCGGCAAGCCGCCGGCTGTTAAAACTGGGGTGAACAATGCGTCGTTGTCTGACGTCGACAAGCTACTTGCTGCGGGTCAGGACGCACAGCAGGCAGGCCGATTTGACGAAGCCATTTCCGCTTTCAATCGCGTCATAGCGCTATCGGCTAATAAGCCTGAGACGGCGGCGGTCGCGAGTTACCTAATCGGCAACGCGCAGATGGGGCAACGGAAGTTTGGTAACGCGCAGCTCGCTTACGAACGCGCAACCACACTTAATCCAAATTACGCTGAAGCATGGAACGGTTTAGGTGAAGCGCTGGGTGAGTCGAAACAATTTCCGCGAGCAATCGAAGCTTTTAACAAAGCGGTGGGGCTGGACTCGACTTTACTAAAAGCGAAGTACAACCAGGCGATCACTTACGATCGCATGAAGAACTTTCGTTACTCGGAATTTGTGTTTCGAAACTTGATTAAGAATAATCCGAGTTATGCGCTCGCGTATGACGGTTTGGCTGTCACACTCTCCAAGGGTGGGCGCGCAAAGGAAGCAATTCCACTTCACGAAAAAGCGATTGCGCTGTCGCCGCAGGAGCCTTCGTTTTATTTCAACTACGGAATCAGCAACCTCATGCTAGGCAACACCGCCAAAGCGCTCGAACAACAGGAAAAACTCAAGGCCATCGATCCCGTCATCGCCGATCGCCTCGCCAGCATGATCGTCAAACACCAGCTGTAACTTTAGCTCAGTCGCCGGAGACTGAAGTCGCGCCAGACGAAGCGATTGAAGACTGCAAGTGGTGCAGTTCGCTGGCGTCGATTAGGTTGAGACCTTTTTCGCGCACGTTGGTGAAGCCCGGCAGGATTTCGCCTTCGAATGGCTTCATGCCCGCGGGATTGCGCGAGTGACCGGTGAAGTCGAGATACAGATGTTTGCGCAGCAGGCGTTCGGGCGCGCCGGCAAAACGCGCCAGCGGATACTTGATGACGTTGCCAAACAAACGCTTGCCCAGCTTTTGGTAATAAATCGGAGCGCCGATAGTAAACTTCGCGTTCAGCCTCTTCTTGTCGCCTTTCCAAAACTCGACATTGTATTTCCAGCAGGTAAAGAAAAACTCCCACTGCAATTCGGTCATCTCGATCATCTTGGCGCTGGCCTTCTTCTGCATACGGGTATCTTCGAGCGGCACAAAGAAAGTCGGTACAAAAGTTCCCTTCGCGTCGCGCAAATCGTAGAGCAGGTTCAGCGATTCCTTAACGTCATCATCAGTTTCGCCGGGCAGGCCGATGATGAAGGTGCAGAATGGAAACCAGTTGTGCCGGTTAAGAATTTCCATTCCTTTTAGCACCACGTCGCGCCACTGATGCCCCTTGTACGGGTACGCTTTGCCTTTCATGTAGGTGTTGAAAAGCCGGGCGCTGCCTGTTTCCAGGCCGATAATCGGGTCCGCCGCGCGCCTGTCCGGATCAGTCGAATCGCGGTGCTGCACGTGCGAATAGGGCACAACGTAAGGCGTCAGGCGCTCGATGATGCTCGGGTCCTTAACCACCGGCGCCATCGTGATGTGCGAAGTTTGTATCGTCTCGATCCCGGGAACGCTGATTAGACTCTGAAAGAGCTTCTCCAGCGCCGGCAGGTTCGTTTCGAAGTTTGGCAACTGCTCGTAGAGAAACATGTCTTCCGAGGCAATCATGATCTCGGTTGCGCCTTCGCGCGCGTTCACTTGCGCGCTTTCAACGATGTGCTCCAGCGGAAACGAGCGGCCAACCTTTGTTGCCGGTCCGCAAAACTGGCAACCGCGTCCGCAGCCGCGCGTAATCTCAACCACACCGAAAGTTGAGCGATGCCGCACGACGGGAATTTCTTCAACCGTCGCCTGCATGTCTTTTGGCACTTTAATGATTCTTGGCAACGACGGGTCGCCGGCCATGATGCGCTTGAAGAGGTCGCTGAAGGCGCGTTCGATCTCGCCATCGATCAAATAATCAATTTTGAATTCGTCGAGCCGGTTGGCTTTCTCCAACTGCCAGGCGCCTGGGCCACCGACAACAATTTTCGGCCGGTACTTTTTGATAACCGGATGCGTGACGATGCGAATGAATTCATGTGCGTTCACCGGCATCAGGTTTTCGCCAAAGATCTTGGCGTACACGTCGGTCGCGTACGAGATGCCGAGCGGATTGTGCGCGTGAAGCGCAAGCACTTTGGTCTCTGGTCCAACAAACTGTTCGAGATTGTCGGTGTAACAAGTGACGACGTCTTCTTCCGCGTACTCGCGAAGCAACAAAGTTTCGACCATGCGCAAGCCGTTGGGCACATACTTTGCCCGGCCGTCCGGCCACGACTCATTCTCGAATGAGACTTTATTGAAGATGCGGCTGCTGAATTTATAAGGAACGGTCGCGGACATCATCTGTTGCCAGATGCTGTGGTGCCATTCACTCGCCTC